>DATDRD010000342.1:0-3506 GCA_035291925.1 Anaerolineales bacterium | reverse complement strand
TTGCGAAAAGGAAAAGTGCTCAGGTGGGTGCAGGTCTGTCCATTCGACGTCATGAAAGGTGAATTCTGGTTTGACCAACTTGAAGGTATACGGGCGAATGTCTATGTTGAGCGTGCCGTTGAAGTAGTCGCTGAGGTCCAGTCCGCGCGACTTGAAGATGGGCCTTTGCCTGTCCAATGCGCCGTAGGGATAGTCCCTGGAGGGTCCGGATGCGACGCGGTAACCCTGAACGATGACACCGTGAAGGGAGGTCCATTGAGCGGTCATGGTGATAGGATTTTACTTTATCTAAAGCGAAAGGGCGACCTATAATGGGCCGCCCTTGGTTCCTGTTTGTCTCAGTGCTTTCCGATTTATGGACACGCAATAGCGTACTTCACCTCACTCTGAGCGTCATTAGGACTGGTTACGATCAACCTTACCCAGTAGGAGGTTCCTGCAGTCACTGGTAGTGCAGGAGTATAGGCGGCCGTAAATGTCTTTGAGCCGAACGTCTCAAATTCTGTGATCTGCGTGGTCATCGCGCCGCCCTGCTGGGTTTCAAAGCGCCACTGGATTGACGCCGGTCCGTTCGTCTCAATGGTCCCTTCGATCACGATCGGTGGAACTGGGCCTGCACATGCGGGTCCCGGAACGTTGACCGTTTTCGGACTCACATCCACCGTCACTCTCGTTACTGCAGCCTTTGGCGTTTGGACGACCGGTATGTTCGCCAGGTTACCCGCGGCATTGGTCACGCTGACAGAGACCCAGCAGTTCCTGCTGGAATTGAGGGGGTCGACGATATCCCACCAGGTCCCATCCGAGTTCTTGCCTACGATCTGGGAAGTCTGTCCAACAGTCAAGGCGCTGATGGCAAGCCATGCTGTGCCTGGCCCAAGGCGGCAGTTGACCGGCACTTCCTTGGCCGACGCGGTAGGAACTGTTGGTGTAGGTGTAAGAGTCGGAAGTGGGGTATTGGTGGGCAGAGGTGTCTGGGTTGGTGTTGCAGTGGGCAGCGATTGTGTAGGTGAGGGGGACACTGATGTCGGCGTCTCTGTGACGGGCACATTCGATGGCAGGTTGCAGGCGAGCATGGCTAAGACAAGTGCAAACGTGGATAATAAACTTCGGGATTTCATCGTTTCTCCTTTCCTTCCAATCCATCTTAACTACCGATGATACCACTGACATTGGACCGTTTGGACGCTGCCCTCTGCGAGAGCGCTTACAGGTAGAAGATTAAGAATCTCTTTTACCATAAATAGAATCGAGCGGATATTCAATCCGCTCGGCATGTTTGACTACTTCATGACAGGATAGGTTGACGAAGGTCTGCTTTTCATGAGATGATAAACCATCTGTGCCACTTCAACGCTGGAGACGATGACCACAATGATCAACACCAGGCTGGGTATCAGGTTTCCGATTTTTGTAAATACCTGCGCGGCCTCCGCCAGGGGCGTGCCTGCAAGTTGTTCAGGCGTCAAGGCAACTAATGAGGGACCTCTTAGCATGACCACCGCCAGCGCGATCCCTGCCAGCTCGAGCACGATGTTTAGGATGCGCAGGCCTTTGTTCCATACTCCCTGGCGGAGTAGGTACACGCTGAAACCAATCTGCAGAAGTACCAAAATATTGATCCACGGCAGATAACTGAAGAAAGCCTCAGTCAATACCGGTGAAATAAACACCCAGTCACTCTTGTTGAAGAAACCGAAACCGACTACTCCAGGATACAGGTTGAATATGACCAGGAACAGGACCAGAAAGAATATGCCCACGATCTGTTCACCAAAGCTCACACGGTCAGGATCTGGTTCACTGGCAAGTTCGGCCGGGTTCCAATCTTCTGTTTCCTTTTCGAATTCTTTTGCGGGCAGAACCCGTTCAAGGATCGCAAACACCAGCACGATGTTGCCAAAGGCCGTGATCAGCCCGCTCAGAAAACCCAACGCAGATTCCCCGACCGTTTTGAGAAACTCAGGCCCGGTCACGCTTGATCTTGCCAGCGCAATCCCAAGTCCCGCGAGGGCGACGGCAAACAAAACGGCCAGCACGATACGCGTCACCATCTCGAAGATTGGATAGATGCGCGGCCCGATCAGATAACGAGGTCCAACATAGGATTCCGCGACCTTGCGCGGCGGCCCATATTCCTTGAGCAGCTCGAGGATCATCGCTTCATTTTCCGGACCTTCAGCTTGCTTTCGTTCCTCGAGCATGTCCTCCAGCGTCGAGCGGATCTCGGCTTCGATGTCCGCGCGGTTCCTGCGCGGCAGGTATTTTCCGACCTCTGCAATATACTTATCAATCAGGTTCATTTCGACCTCCTTCGTTATGACAACAGTTGTTTCATGGTCTCAGCCATCGCAGACCATTCACGTTTGAGTTTGCTCAGCACCGCGCGTCCCTGTGTGCTGATGACGTAGTAGCGGCGCGGGCGGGCTTCGTCCGCGATGCGCCAATCGGACTGGAGCAGTCCCTGTGACTCGAGGCGGCGGAGCAGGGGATAGAGCGTGCTCTGGTCTATCTCCATGCCTTTGTCCGAGAGCGCCTTGAGCAGGGAGTAGCCGTACTCCTCCCTGCTCAACTGGCTGAGCACTGCAATGGACAGCACACCGCGCCGCAGTTCCAACAGCATGTTCTGCACAAGTTCATCGTTTTCCATTTTTCACCTATGGTCGCATTATACTGTATAGCATACAGTATGTCAAGAGTGAAAGTATAAGGTGACAACAACGAAAAACAGGCGGGTATTCTCCGCCTGCTCCACTGCTCCTCTGGATATTCGATTATTTATCCTTCTGCTTATTCCTCCGAAAATCTTCGATCCTTCGAATGAACCTGTATAGCGGTGGGCCAAGTAAAGTGGCAATCACCAGAAACAGAAACAAGAATTCTTCCCATCCAACTGCGATCACAGGTCGACAGGCGAGCGTGCTCAATAGGAGTGCAAACAACCCGCTCAAAAAATTCTTATTCATGAACTACTTCAACATTGGCATCTTGATACCGTGACGCTTCGCGGCCTCAATGGCAATTTCGTACCCCGCGTCAGCGTGTCTGACCACGCCCATGCCCGGGTCCGTTGTCAGGACTCTTTCCAGTCTCCGAGCCGCTTCGGGACTCCCATCCGCCACGATGACCTGCCCCGCGTGCTGGCTGTATCCCATGCCCACTCCGCCGCCGTGATGGAATGAGACCCAGGTCGCGCCGCCCACTGCATTAATTAACGCATTTAGAATTGCCCAATCTGAAATGGCATCCGATCCATCCTTCATGGCTTCGGTTTCGCGATTTGGCGAAGCGACAGAACCCGAGTCAAGATGATCGCGTCCGATCACGATCGGCGCTTTCACTTTTCCGCTCGCGACCAGTTCATTGAATTTGAGTCCAGCTTTTACGCGCTCGCCATATCCCAACCAACAGATGCGCGCGGGCAAACCCTGGAACGGAACTTTCTCGCGTGCCAGCCTCAGCCAGCGTTTGAGATGCTCATCTTCGGGGAACAATTCAGTAATGGC
>DATDRD010000341.1:0-2740 GCA_035291925.1 Anaerolineales bacterium | reverse complement strand
CAAGCCTTTAAGCACGCGCTGGAGCAATAGATAACGACGAAGCGCTTTATAGTTCTGTTCGATGTAATGACATTCGCCAGGATGGCAGCCCGTGATCATCACACCGTCCGCGCCGCTCGAAAGCGCACGCAGGACAAAGGTTGGGTCCAGGCGGCCTGAGCACATCAAGCGGATGAGGCGCACATTTGGCGCGTATTTCATGCGTGCCGTGCCAGCCAAATCCGCGGCGCGATAACTGCACCAGTTGCAGGTAAAGCCGATGATTGTTGGTTCGAATTGTTCAGTCATAGAGTCCACTCCTCACGCCTCAACGGGTTCAAGGTTGCGAAACAACAACCCGTCAATCTGCGCCATGATCTGTCCATCGCTAAATCCCGTGCCGCTGATCGCACCCGCAGGACAAGCCGCCACGCAAGTGCCGCATCCCTGGCATAGAGCGGGATTGATCTCAGAGACCATGTCATCTGCGATGAAAGCGATGGCATTGAACGGACACAAACCATTGCAAATGCGGCAACCCGAACACGTCTCTTGATTGATACTGGCTTTGATTGGTTCGAGTGCGACTTCTTTTTGAAATATCTTGCCCAGCACGCGCGCCGAAGCCGCCGCGCCTTGCGCCACACTGGCGGGGATGTCTTTCGGTCCCTGCACACACCCAACGATGTAGATGCCCTCCGTCATCGTTGCCACTGGATCCAGTTTCGGGTGTCTCTCGGTGTACCAACCACTGGTGCCACATGCAATGCCGAACAGTTTGCCGACTTCTTTGGCATCATGGCGCGGCTCCAAGCCTGCAGCAAGGATCACCATATCAGCTGGAATACGTCGTTGCTTGCCAATCAACGTATCTTCAACCTGAACGATGAGTTTGCCTTCTTCTTCGGGCAGGCGGGCGGCGTCGGTGATCTCGGCCACTTTGCCGCGGATGAAGTGTCCTCCTTCTTCAAGCACACGCTTATAGAATTCCTCATAATCCTTGAAGGGGGTTCGGATGTCAATATAGCAGTTGTAAACCTCCGCGCCAGTGCGCTCCATCACCAGGTGGGCGAACTTCAGACTCTGCATACAGCAAATGCCGGAGCAGTATTTGTTGTAGTTCTCATCGCGACTGCCCACACAGTGAACAACGACCACTGTTTTTGGTGCAGTCTTCATATCGCGCAAGACGATCTTGCCTTCGGTCGGTCCGGCGGCATTACACATACGCTCAAACTCGAGGCTGGTAAACACATTCGGCAACTTTCCATAACCGTACTGCGGAATGCGCGTTGCGTCAAACAGGTCATACCCCGTTGCAAGGATGATGTTGCCGACTTGCACATCCATCAATTCATCCTGCTGGGTAAAGTCAATCGCCTCCGTTGGGCAGAATTTTTCGCAGGCTTTGCATTTGCCATTTTTGAAATAGATGCAATTTTCAACATCCATCACGGGGAAGTTCGGCACGGCTTGCGCGAACGGGGTATAGACCGCCTTGCGATATCCAAGCCCCGCTTCATACACATTGTCAATTACTTTCTTCGGACACTTTTCCTGGCAGATCCCACAACCCGTGCATAGGTCGGTTTTTACACAACGCGCTTTTTGCTTAATGGTCACGTTGAAGTTACCAATATACCCAGATACATTCACGACTTCACTATACGTCATCAACGTGATATTCGGGTGCGTGCCTGCTTCCACCATACGAGGTGTCAAAATACAAGCGGAACAATCCAGCGTGGGAAAAGTTTTATCGAACTGGGCCATGTGTCCGCCAATGGACGGTTCGCGTTCCACAAGATAAACATGGAATCCCGCATTCGCAATCTCAAGCGCAGATTGGATTCCCGCAATGCCGCCGCCCACCACCAAAGTATTTGCATTGATCGGGACTTTGATTTCATCGAGCGCACGATTCTCGATCACACGCGACACCGCGCCGGATACCACTGCTTTTGATTTTGCCGTGGCGACAGCTTTATCTGTGTGCACCCATGAAACTTGTTCGCGGATCGAAGCCAGCTCGACCAGATAAGGATTCAGACCCGCGTTCTTCGCCGCCGTGCGGAATGTCTTCTCGTGCAAATGTGGAGAGCAAGCCGCAACGACAACGCGAGTTAATCCCAACTCTTTGATATCTTTCTCAATTAACTCCTGCCCGAGGCTGGAGCACATAAACTTATATTCGCGCGCAATGACCACGCCCTGATGTTTGAGTTTTTCTGCCGCCCAATTTGCAACATCCACTACATCCACCGTTCCGGCGATGTTTGTGCCGCAATGACAGACATATACACCGATTCTTTCACTCATGGTTTTTCTCCTATTTTCGTCCGCGTTGCGAGGAATAGTTCATTATGATCTCCTAGTAAGCAAAGGCAAGTACGGGCTCCCCGGATACCAGTTCTTTGCCAATTCCAAGTTTTCCAGGTTTGATCCCGAGAGCCACGCCCATGAGTTGTGTGAAGTACATTACAGGGATGGAAAACTGCGTGCCAAACTCGCGGTTGACCTGACTCTGATAGACTTCCAGATTGACATTGCACATGGGACACGTGGTCGCAATGACATCAGCCTTGCGATTCACGGCATCCTGGAGCAGGATATGCACCATATCCAGCGCAGCCTTTCGATTCGTGACAATCAGAGAACCTCCACAGCAACGGGTCTTGGACGGATAATCCACCGGCTCCGCTCCCAATGCCGACAATAGGCTCTCGAAGAATTGAGGATTTTCAACGTTTTCGTGATCCTT
>DATDRD010000340.1:0-12096 GCA_035291925.1 Anaerolineales bacterium | reverse complement strand
CCCTGCCCGAGACGACTCCGCAGAATGGACCTCCGAGTTGCAAGGTGAAAGCAAATGTAGTAGCGAATTCATTCGCTAATCAGACGGCTGAAGCCGTCACTACATCAAACAAGTATCCGAGTCGGGTTGCTCCCGTTATAGAGCTAGAGCATAAACCAAATGGTCGTGCTTGAAAAGAGTGAGGCTGGCTCCCGTTGCATCACCAACGGGATTTTTTGTTGAAACGGCCTAAGCCGGGTGGCACCACGGATGCGGACAGCATTCGTCCCATATGGGATGAACGCTGTTTTTATTTCCCTCACCACTTCGACACTCGCTACAGTCGCAGTGCGCCGCCTGCCCTCTCTCAGGGGGGAGGGTTTAAAAGGAGAAGATATGTTTACCATCGTTTTTCAACCTCCATGAAGGACGCGTCAGTTTACGATTTGTGGCCTGGCGCTCGAAGAAATCGAGGTTTCTGATCCACCCATTTATTCACAAGAAGGAGATACCCATGTCTGAGCAAACCCGTTTCATCCTGAATGAATCTGACCTGCCAAAATTCTGGTACAACATCAATGCAGATAGTCCAGTTCCGCCTGCGCCTGTCCTGCATCCCGGAACGATGGAGCCCGTCACCCCCGACTTTTTATCCGTGCTCTTCCCGATCGACTTGATCCTGCAGGAGATCTCCACTGAACGCTACATCGAAATCCCTGAAGAAGTACGTGAGATCTACAAGCTCTATCGTCCCACTCCTCTCCTGCGTGCGCGGCGCCTGGAAAAAACGCTCGATACCCCCGCGCACATTTACTACAAGAATGAGAGTGTTTCACCTGCCGGGAGCCACAAGCCAAACACTGCGATCGCTCAGGCGTTCTACAACAAGAAATCCGGCACAAAGGCACTCACCACCGAAACGGGCGCGGGCCAGTGGGGCTCGGCTCTTGCGCTTGCCTGCAATTTCTTTGGGCTTGACCTTGAAGTGTATATGGTCAGGGTTTCATATAATCAGAAGCCTTATCGCCGCATCCTCATGGAAACCTACGGAGCGCAAGTTTATGCCAGCCCCACAGACCTTACAAATTATGGCCGCTCCGTATTGGCTGAAAGCCCGGATAACCCTGGTTCACTCGGAATCGCCATCTCTGAGGCCGTGGAAGCCGCGGCCACCTCCAATGGAGCGAAGAAATACAGTCTGGGCTCCGTACTCAACCACGTGCTCCTGCACCAGACCGTCATCGGCGAAGAGGCTCTCAAGCAGATGGATATGGCAAATGAATACCCGGATGTGGTGATTAGTTGCGTCGGCGGCGGCTCGAACTTCTCCGGAATCGCCTACCCCTTCCTGCGTGAAAACCTGAAGAACGGAAAACGCACCCGCCTGCTGGCTGTTGAACCGTCGGCCGCGCCCTCACTGACAAAGGGTGTTTACACTTTTGATTATGGCGATACAGCCAGGATGGCTCCGATCGTCAAGATGCATACACTGGGACATGACTTCATCCCGGCCGCCATTCACGCAGGCGGATTGCGCTATCATGGCATGGCCCCCAGCCTGTCCGCGCTGTACGATGCGGGCCATATTGAAGCCATCGCGGTCCAGCAAAAAGCCACCTTCGAGGCCGCAATTCAATTTGCGAAAGCCGAAGGGATCCTCCCCGCGCCTGAGTCGGCGCACGCCATCCGCGCCACGATCGATGAGGCGTTGGATGCCAAGGCAAAAGGCGAGAAGCGTGTGATCCTGTTCAATCTTTCAGGCCATGGGCATTTCGACCTCGCTGCCTATGAAACCTATTTGAGCGGACAGCTCGAGGATTACGAGTACCCGGCAGAGGCTGTGCAGGCCTCACTGGCTAAATTGCCCGAGGTCAATATTTCCGCGTAAGAATAAGGCTTCCGAAGTTCTGGCAAAACTTCGGAAGCCTGAGCACTCATTCTCTCTCCTCACCTGGGTGAATCTTATGCAGAACGTCCCGAAGGTTTCCTTGAAAAACACTATTGACTCCCTAAAACCTTCGGGACGGTGCGTAAAATCAGTTACATGTGATTTCCAATATTCCTTTTTGTCTGAATTAGACTTCCCCAAACGCGACCACCACAATGTGCTGATTCAGTAATTGAGGAGTGGCTGAATCTTTACCAGGGATGATCTGTCCCAGCGAGTACCCTCCTGCAATGGGGATACCTTTCCCCAGGATATCCTGGACCGCGCTGATCTCAGAACCAGGGTGTGACTTGAGCAGCATCTCCCAGGCAATATCCACCAGGAGCAGGGCGAAAACCGGCTTTGCTCCTTCAAGTTGCTGCAATGCCTGTTGCGCGGCTTGATGCGCAGCGTTCTCACAGGAGACGCGGCTGCCCACAAGCAGATAAGCATCCGCACCATCCCGTACGGGAGCGTTCATCCGGAAACTGCCATCCGCCTCCACGCGTATGGGCGCGCGGATGACCAGCTGATCTCCCTGTTCCACACCAAGCGGATACAACCGCGCCAGATGGCTGAGGGGAGGAAATGCCCAGTCCCGGGCAGGATAACCAAATAATTGAGCATAAGTTTCAGAGGCAGGACGACCATCCAGGGTGCGCAACCAGAAACCGCGCGAACGCGTGACGCGAAACTGACTGCCTACGGGGTTCCATCCATGTGCGGCACCAACGCCCACCTTCAGGTCGCCGCGCAGAAACGCGGCAGCCAGCGCGCCCGTTCCCGTCTGTGGACCCGCGATCTGGTAGGAATGACCCGTATGCAAATCTCCTGAGGAGAGAGCGCCCGCCAGCGCGAAAGATCCATTGGGCAGAGCATTGCACAACTGGTCGGCATCCCCATTGAATCCATCTGCAAAAAAGACAAGCGCGCGCACATCTTTTTGGTCAGCGGCCTGCTTTGAGAGTTTGGCTCCGGTTTCGCGGGCGCTTTGTGCATAGCCCGGCATCCAGTGAGTTTCAGCCTGGATGTCACCAGCCAGCAAGACAACGATCACAGAATTGGGATGAATACCCTCTGTTGTTAACCCTGCCGGACTGCTAAAGCCGATCATCGGGGTATTACCCAACAGGCTGGACACACCGCTGGCAACTTCACGCGCCTGGTATTGATGCGAGGCAATGACAAAGCTGAAGGCTGGCGCGCCGGAACCGAGTCGATTCAAAGCGTGATGTGTTGCCTGCAAGCCTGCTTCGCGGCCATTCAAAGCCTGTGTCTGCCCGATGGAAACCGTAAGAGCCATTTTGATTATCCTTCCGCAATGGGAACGGTGAAATGGAAAGTGGTGCCTTTCCTGTATTCACTGTCGAACCAGATGCGCCCGCCCTGCATTTCCACCAGGCTCCTGGTGATATTCAATCCCAGGCCTGTTCCCGGCGCTTCACGGGCTTTCATATCGTCTGAACGGAAGAATTTCTGGAAGATCTTCGCCTGATCTTCCACACTGATGCCAATGCCATCATCTCGCACCCACAGGTGTACAACCTGCTTCGCGCCTTCAGGATCCCATTGATTGGTCGTCATTTCAGCCCCCAGTTTTATGTGCCCGCCCTCAGGCGTGTATTTGTGCGCGTTGCTGACAAGATTGGTAAGCACCTGACCGACACGAATCCGGTCTGCCCATACTGGAGGCAGTTGCGGTGGGAGTTGAAAATCCATACTCTGGCGCTTGTCGTCCAGCTGCCGCTTGGTGGAGCGCACAACCTCGCCCACAACATCCGCCACATCCACCGGCTTATAGTCAAGGCGCAATTGTCCTGCTTCGATCTTGGCGTTATCGTTCAAGTCCGAAACAAGAGCAGACATGCGTTCGACGTTGGAACGGATCGTACTCAGGAAGTTGGACTGCATCTCGTTGATCTGGCCTACCGACCCCGCCGCGAGCAATTCCGAATAACCCTTGATGGAAGTCATCGGGTTCTTCAATTCGTGTGCAACGAAGGAAACGAAATCGCTCTTTGCCACGTTAGCGCGCTGGACCTCATCATACAACTGCGCATTGGAAATGGCAATCGCGGCATGGTCACTCAAACGGTTAAGGAAGGCCAGGTTTTCCTGAGAGTCGCTTGTGCTCTCAAGCAGAAGCAAACCAATAACCTGCGCCTCACGGCGAATGGGGATGACGATCTGTGTATGCGCTGTGGGCAGAATTCCCTTCGCGCCATTGCTGACAAGGGAAATTTGATTCGGCTGTCCGCTTTCGACAGCGGACCGAATCGCCGGCAATTTGAGGGGCATGCGTGAATCGGCCTCCTCCATCAAAACATCATCATAGCCCTGTTGTGCCATAATGCGCAGATGATCCTCTTCAATCATCCCGATCAGGCCCGCTTCAGCACTCGATTGGCGCATTGCCCATTCAAGTGTGATGCGCAAGGCACGATCAATTTCAAGGCTGGCATTGAGTTCGCGGTCGATGCGTCCCATCACTTGAAGTTCTTCCACACGGGCAGCAAGTTCCTGATCCGTGAGAGCCAGAAGGCGCGCGTTTTCAATTGCTACTGCGGCCTGCCCTGCAAAGGCAGTCAGAAGGTTTTGATCATCTTTAACGAAAGGCAGCCCGTCGCGGCGATTGATGACTTCGATCACGCCGAGAACTCGATCCTTGATCTGCATCGGCACTGCAAGCAGGGAACGCGAGTTAAAACCTGTTTGTTTATCTGCGCCTTCAAAATGGGCGGATGATCGTTGTGCATCATTCTCGATCACAGGGGCACGCGCCTGCACAGCCCGCCCCACGATGCCGGTCCCGGCAGGAAGACGCTGACCAAGAAGGTTACCTGATACAGGCCCAACCATCACACGGAAGATCAGATCACCCGTCTGCTCATCCACCAGGAACAACGTTCCCGCTTCGCAATTCAAAATGCTGACAGCGTTCTCCAGAATATTGTGAAGAAGCGGCTCCTGCTCCAGTGTGGAGGTAAGCTGGCGGGTGATCTCATTCAGCGTGGAAAGCTGGTGAGCGCGCTGTTCAGTCTCCTGCAAGAGACGGGCTTTCACGATGGCGCCCACAGTCTGGTCTGCAATTGCCTGCAACAGATCGAGTTGACCACGTGTGTAAGTCACCGTTGCATCATCACTGCCCACACTCAGGGATCCCATGGTCTCAGCCCCGGCATTGAGCGGCACACCCATCCATGCATAGATGCCCTGCGCGGCAGGGGTCAGGTTGCGCGCCCGACATTCACGCATGTAATCCTGTGTGAGGATCTGGCGTCCTTTGCGGATGATCTCCTGTCCCAACCCCAGGCTGAGTGGCAGCGGGTGATTCTCGCGATCAATGACACGTTCATGATCCTCCACACAAAAGCCGTAATGGAAATAATTTCCGGCTTTGTTGTAGAGGGTGATATGAAAAAGGGAGGATGGGATGATCAGTGTCGCCTGCGCAAAGATCAGTTCCAGAACATCGTCAAATGTGAGGGTGACGTTCACGCCTTGCGAAACACGCGTCAAGGCGTTCATTTCCTGCACACGGCGTTCAAGGTCAACAACCGTCTGGACACGCGCGATCGCAACGGATGCCTGATCGGAGATACTATCCAGAAAATCCAGATCTTTGGGGGTATACACACCGCCAGAAAGCGGAGTGCCTAACGCAAGCCATCCCACAGGCTTATCTTCGCCGGGCAATGCAACAAAGAGCCGCGCTCCCAGTAATGAAAGGCGTGCTTCATCTCCCCGCAAAATACTGGGCAGGTTGATCATATCCAGATAAAGCGGGATGTTCTCTCTCTGGAAATATAGCACCAGAGGACTGTTCGATGAGAAGCGGATGTCACTGGTTGGGCGGCCATCGCCATCGGCAAGCGCGACATACTGATCGTTCAAAGTGTCATAAGTGTAAATATGCAGCCGGTCAGGCACAAGACTGGTTGTAACTTGCTGCCGTAACACGCGTCCAATGGTATTCAGGTCAAGTGCGCTGGTCAGTTCATGACTGAAAGCCCGGAGGCGATCTTCATAAGCGCGCTGGCCGCGGAAGAAGGTGCTGTCCACCAAGCTCTGCAAACGAATGCGAAGCGGGTCGAGAAGAACCGCGATCACAAAAACCAATCCGCCGATCAAATAGGGATTGTCCGATGGCATGGCAATCGCAAAGATCGAACCCAACCCGCTGACCAGCAAGGCATACGCCGCGACGACAAGGATCGTCAGCGCGGAGTAAACGATTCCCTTGCGCAACCAGTTATCGGTGCGCAGGAGGCGGAAGCGCAGGATCACATAGCCGTTGACCAGGGGGAAGATGATAATCGGCAGTAAAAGGTACGGGTTAAAGGATTCCCGATTAAGCAATAACCAGCCCACAATTGGACCAAATGCCACTAAAGATCCAAAAAGAATTGTCCTCGCCTGGCTTTTTACAACAGGCGAATGAGATAAAAGCGCACGATACCCCAGCGCGCCGAAATAGACCAGCGCGGCCAGACCCACGAAGAGATAAATGGTTTGCCAGGCGCCAATATAGGCAGTCGGATTCTCGAAATCATACAGTTTGAAATATGCATTGAAAGCCAGAAGTATGCCGGCCGCATATCCAAACCATCGCAGGTATGGACGACCCAGCACCAGGCGCGCCTCCTGCGGAAAGGCGAGCGCAAGATCGATCAAAGCGCCGCCGGATAGGGCAACAGCCAGGGTCCAGATATAAGTGAAACGATGAGAGGTGTATAAATCAAAAAGAGCGCCGAGCCCGATGGCCAGCGATGAAGCCATCATCGAAAACGCGCGGCCGGCTGGTTCTGTCCGGCGCAAACCAAAAATCCACAAACCAATTGCTAAAAACACCAGGCTTAGGATTGCTGGCATTACAAAATATGCAATTCGATCAGCAAAGGGAAATGGCTGGAGGGTAACGTCGACCGTTCTGTTCCCGCCGTCCAGCGTGCGAATGGTGACTGGTATGACCTCATTATTACGGAACGAGCCGAGGGTACTGTTCAGGTCACCGGCATTTGAAATCGGGTGACCCGCGACGGATATGAGCCGGTCGCCGAGTTCAAATCCCTGTCCATATAAAGCCCACTGTTTCCCTGTTTCGCTTGCATCCGAACCATTCAGTACAAGAGTCTGCTCGAAGAACCCGCCAATGAACGGATTCTTCAACCAGTTATAGGCCAACAACAAGGATAGGATGAAAACCACAGCCGCAATGCCTTGATATACAAGAACAATGGACTGCATCACTTTGCTCAAAGCGGTATTAATACGATAGGCCTGGTACATGGTTCAACAGATAAAGCACTGATCCGATCGGCGCTTACGAAATTTTACACCTCATCCCATAAACAACTATGGTACTTTCATGACAAAGAAGAAGGTGGAGCGCACCTCAAAAACAAACGTCCCGCAGGTTTTTGCAGACCAATCTGATGGGCGCACTTCAACCTGCGGGACGCTCAAGTCAATCAGGCTAGATGTCCAGGTTTCTAACCGCTTTGGCGTGCGTCTGGATAAATTTACGTCGGGGATCCACGGCGTCTCCCATCAGCATGTCAAACGTGCGGTCCGACTCAGCCGCATCCTCCACCGTGACGAGGAGCAGAGTCCTGTTCTCGGGGTTCATGGTCGTTTCCCAGAGCTGGGTCGGATTCATTTCACCGAGACCCTTGTAGCGTTGAAGGCTCGCCTTCTCACCCACTTCCTTGACGATCCTGTCTTTCTCCTTTTCGGTATAAGCATACTTGATTTGATTCTTGTAGGCAACCCGATACAGCGGAGGCTGGGCAATATACAAGTGCCCGTCTTCGATCAATTTCGGCATGTAACGGAAAAAGAATGTCAGCAAAAGCGTACGGATGTGGCTTCCGTCCACATCGGCATCGGTCATGATGATGACGCGTCCGTAACGCAAACCTTCCACGTCAAAATTATCTCCGATGCCTGTCCCCAGTGCAGAGATCAATGCCCTGATTTCATTGCTCGATAGGATCTTGTCAAGGCGGGCGCGTTCGGTATTCATAATTTTGCCGCGCAGAGGCAGGATTGCCTGAAAGTGGCGGTCGCGTCCCTGCTTCGCAGACCCGCCTGCCGAGTCACCTTCCACGATATAGAGTTCGGTCTTCGATGAATCGCGATCGGAACAATCTGCCAGTTTACCGGGCAATGTAAGCGACTCCAGCGCGGACTTGCGGATGACAAGGTCGCGCGCCTTGCGCGCCGCATCACGCGCCCGGGCAGAGGTGAGACACTTGGCGATGATTGCCTTCGCAGCCTGTGGATTCTCCTCCAGGAACGTATAAAATGCTTCTCCCACCACCTGCGTCACGTAGGTCTGCACCTCGGGGTTCATCAACTTAACCTTGGTCTGCGATTCAAATTGCGGGTCGGGGTGTTTGATCGAGACGATCGCCGTCAGACCTTCACGAGTATCATCCCCAGAGAAGTTCGGGTCGGCGTCCTTAAGTAATCCATTCTTGCGCGCGTAATCATTGATGACACGTGTCAGAGAGGAACGCAAACCGGTAAGGTGCGTACCACCATCAATCGTATTGATGGTATTTGCAAACGAATACACGGATTCAGTGTAGGCATCTGTATATTGGATCGCGGCCTCGATGCCAATACCCTCCACGTCCTTTTCCACGTGCACAACGGAGTGCAGGTTTTCCCGGTTGCGGTTCAGATAACGGACGAAGGACGTAATACCGCCTTCGAAATAGAAAGTCATCTCGCGATCATTGCGCTCATCCATGAACTTGATCGTAACGCCGCGCGTGACGAATGCCATCTCGCGGAAACGCTGGAGCAAAGTATCAAAGCGGTAATCGAGATTATCTTCCTTGAAGATCTGCGGGTCAAACTTGAACGTGACCTTGGTCCCGGTGTCGTTAGCCTTTGTCTTCCCGATGACTTTTACCGGAGTTTTTGGATAACCGCGTTCATAACGCTGAAAGTGGATCTGCCCATCCAGGTGCACTTCCACTTCACACCACTCCGAGAGTGCATTGACCGCGCTGACACCCACGCCATGCAGACCGCCGGAGACTTTATACCCGCCTCCACCAAACTTACCGCCCGCGTGCAGGGTGGTCATGACCACTTCCAACGCAGACTTTTTCATCTGCGGGTGCATCCCAACAGGGATGCCTCGCCCGTCATCCTCCACAGACACACTGGAATCAGGATGAATAGTAATGTCAATATGTGTACATGCGCCAGCCAGCGCCTCGTCAATCGCGTTATCTACAACTTCATAGACAAGATGATGCAGGGCCTTGGCGTCCGTACCGCCGACATACATACCCGGGCGCCTGCGTACAGCTTCGAGACCCTCCAAAACCTGAATGCTGCTGGCATCATAATTTGTATTGTTGTTCTCTTTTGCCACAAAAACCTCCAAAGGTTCCCATCTCAACGGTAATTGACAGGATCAGCAATCATTGCACTTGTCGACCTGGTACAGTTTGTTTCTGTTGCACCTGCTCAAAGACAGTCTGCAGCCAGGCATTCATATCCCGATAATACACAAAACTTGCCGCCAGCAATGCAGTAGTGATAAAAGCATGTCCGGCAATTCCAACCAGCATCATCCACGAATCATTCGGCGGTATACTCCACAGATAATTCAAACCTCTGTAGAGGATAAACGCGCTCAACACAAACATGCCGCTCGTTGGCAGTGTGAAGCGTGTCATCCGCAGGCTGGAGAAAACTGAATAGAAAGCATTCTGTCTGCGCGCAAAAATGCCGTGCGGCGTAAAAAACAGCGGGACGATCAGCCAGAAAGACAGCATCAGCATGACAAATACCACGCCATTTGCCAGCGCAGGGCTGATCAATGCGAGAATTGTGAGTACGAACAAAACCGGCACCGTAACCATCACCAGACTGATGAACCAGATCGCAGACAGGATAAAGGTTTGGACAATTGCCCGCACGGAACTAATACCCGCTTCTTCACCACCCAAAGCTGTTCCCGATACCCAGCGGAAATACAAGCCTCCACCAACCCAGCCGATCAGGATCAGCAGGAACGCAAGACCGATCAAACCCGGCAGGGATGACACTTGCATAATCCTCTGCTCTCCATATGGAGTGACTACAGGCATTGTCCCGGCTAACAGACTGGAAACACCAATCGGAAAAGTCAGCAACTTGCTGAGCAGGCTGAGCACGTTAAACCGTTCCAACGCCTCCATGAACAAGGCCTGAGCACCAGAAATTCTCTGAATATCGGCAGGAGATGCCATGCCCCTGCGCGCCTGATCGAACATGAACTTAAAGTACGGACTAAGCAATCCATCCACGCTCAAACGCGGACCCAGCCATAGCCACAGATCCAGCGCCAAAGGGAATAAAATCAGCATCACATGACTGGAAACAGCATCAAACCCGGCCCTGAGTGATCCAATCACCCCGGGCGGCGGGGGAAGAGTTTCAAGTTTCTGCACGTTCATAACCACTTGATTCTACCATACCGGGCATATCTTGGCATTCGTCCATGGGACAGGTACAATGCACGCATGAACGAGCAAAGATATCTGCCGGATTCCGACCGTATTGGCACCCTGACCTCCACCGTCTTGCTGGCTTTTGCTCTCAACCATCTCATCCGCTCTCCTGAATTCAATCTCGAGATTCAGTTACCGGGTTTCTTTTTCTCACTTCCACTGAACATATCCACTGCCATGAGCCTGCTCACGGCAGGGCTCACCGCCACTGGCATGGATTGGCTGCTGCGCGGCCACCCGTCACTCAAGGGCAGAGCCACATTCCAATGGTGGATCCTGCCCACGCTTACCACCTTTGTCATCGGCGTACCGCTGACCATCCTCCCCGATGGAATAGCATGGTGGATCGGTTTCGGGATTGGTGGTGCGTTCCTCTTCTTTGTATTCCTGGCCGAATACATCGTTGTAGATGCTGGAGCGCCATATTACGCAGCAGCCATGGCAGGGCTGACCGCCATCTCATACACACTGTTCTTTATCCTCACAGTTGCCCTGCGCTACAGCGATGCACGTCTCTTTCTCATGATTCCGGCTTTATTCCTCGCCGCAGCGCTTGCCAGCCTGCGCATCCTGCATCTGCGGCTAAGCGGTCGCTGGGAATATCCATGGGCAATTGGCATCGCGTTCGTTTGCATACAGATCGCGGCAGGCCTGAATTACTGGCCTCTATCATCCATCCAATTTGGGTTAATGCTCATTGGTCCGGTGTACGGGCTGACCAACCTTGCAATCAATCTGAGCGAAGACCTGCCCATACGCCGCGCCGCGCTTGAACCTGCTGTTGCCACTGCGCTGTGCTGGGGATTGGCGATCGTGATTAGATAAGATGATCCGGCAATTGACGATGAATAAAGAGCACTGGCAGGAGATGCTCCGTCATGTTGACAGCCACATTCCATTGGAGGCGTGCGGCCTGTTGGCGGGTACGAATCACCGGGTGGAGAAAGTCATCGGGGTACGAAATCAGGCTCAAAGTCCCGTGCGATTCGTAATGGATCCCTATGAACAACTCAAAGCTTTCGATTGGATCGAATCCAACGGGCTCGACCTGCTTGGCATCTTTCACTCCCATCCCATGGGCCCTGAAACTGCCTCCGCCACCGATATAGCAGAGGCGGCTTATGAGGTGGTCCACATCATCTGGTCGCGGATTGGGAATCGCTGGCAGGCGCGCGGTTTCTGGATCGAAAACGGTGAGCCAGGTGAAGTGGCCTTGCGGATCGAATAGAGCAACCATATTGATTTTCCTGTGTTTCCAATGGTAGACCACCCAGAGGAGAGCAATAATGCAGATTCTGTTTGACATTGGGGCCGTGGTAATTGGTTATATTTTAGGATCCATCCCCTTTGGTTTATTAATTGTAAAGCTCAAAACAGGCAAAGATATTCGGAACGTGGAAAGCGGGCGAACGGGTGGGACAAATGCCATGCGCGCTGCGGGATTTGGAGCTGGTCTGCTCACAGCCATCATGGACGCTTTGAAGGGCATCGCAGCTGTTTCGGCTGCGCAGGCACTTACAGGAAATCATCTTGTCCATGTATTTGCTGCTGCGAGCGCAATAATCGGACATAACTATTCCATCTTTCTGACCGAACGCGACGAAAACGGACGCTTGCGTTTGGGAGGCGGCGCGGGAGCCATGCCAGCTATTGGAGGTGCAATAGGATTCTGGG
>DATDRD010000339.1:0-8914 GCA_035291925.1 Anaerolineales bacterium | reverse complement strand
GTGTAAGCCTCTTTCGGATGCAGAATCACCTCATCGGCAGATCCGCTTTCAACAAGTTTTCCATGCTCCATAATATATACGCTGTCAGAAACATAGTACGCCAGGCCAATATCATGGGTGATGAAAATAATCGTCATCCCGGTTTCGTTACGTAATTGCATCAGCTCGTCCAGGATGGTCGCGCGTGAACTGGCATCGATCATCGAGGTGGGTTCATCAGCCAGCAGGATCTTCGGCTTCAGCAGGAAGATACGGGCGATCATCAAGCGCTGCATCTGTCCGCCGGAAAGCTCAAAAGGATACTTGTTGGTCAATTCCTCGAACTTCAAGTTGACAAAGCTGCACGCCTCTGCCATCAACTCTATTTTTTTCGCATGCGGAAGCTTTCCACCGCCGCGCATGCGAATACAATCTAACAGCACGGCATCAATCTTATTAAATATGTTGTATGAAGAGAATGGATCCTGAAAGATCGCCTGGATATTCTTCCAGTATTCCTGTTTCTTCCTAAGTGTACTGATATCGCGCTTTTGCCCCTGGAAGTAAACGTCACCTTCCGTGGAGTTGATCAATCCCAAAAGCATCTTCGCCAACGTGGTCTTTCCGCTGCCCGATTCGCCCACGAGTGAGACAACTTCGCCCTCGTAGAGATTAAGATCCACATGATCCACGGCGACAGTTTTCTGGCGGCCAAACCCAAATACCTTGGTAAGTCCGGACGTGCTCAGGCATATTCTTTTTTCATCTGACATTTTTATCAGCCTCCCTTGCATAAATTTCCCTCAGTTCCTTTTCTGATATGATGCAGCGGTACGCGCGTCCGTCACCCGCATCGCGAAGAGGGATGGAATGTAAGGTGCATTCTTCTCGAACGTATTTACAGCGTTCGGCAAACTGGCAGCCCGCCGGTGGTTTTTTAAGATTAGGGGGCACCCCAGGAATGGCTGCCAGTTTGACATCCCGCAGACCTTTTTCAGGCACAATGATCGAGCCCATCAGACCTTTGGCATATGGATGGAGTGGATCAAACACAGCTTCTTGTGAAGTGGCTTTCTCCACGATCTGCCCTGCGTACATGACCATGATATCATCGGTCACGTTGTAAAGCAGCGGAAGCTCATGCGTGATGAAGATCATCGAACTGATATAACCAATTTCCATTAATTGGCGCAGCATCTTGATGACCATCTTCTGGGAAGTGACATCGAGCGCGGAGGAAGGCTCATCAGCGATCAGCACTTTTGGCAAAAGTAACACAGATACCGCAATCACCGTGCGCTGTTTCATGCCGCCCGAAAGTTCAACAGGGTATTTTTGCAGTACCTCCGCTGGAAGCCCCAGGGTCTCAAACAATATTCTGGCACGATCATAAATATCCTTCCTGGTAACTAAAAGATCATGTGCTAGAAGAACATCCTCGATAAAGTGGATGATCTTCCGGGTGGGGTTGAGCGCGTTCATCGCAGATTGGGGGATATAGGCGATCTCCGTCCCCAATATCGATTTACGAACATCATCAGGGTTCATCCCGGAAATATTCTTCCCGTCGATGATGATCTCGCCACTCGTATAATGCAGCGGAGGGAAGTAATACCCCATCAGGCTGAGCGCCAGCGTCGACTTTCCGCAGCCGGATTCTCCCGCAATTCCCAGCGATTTCCCTTCTTCGACCTTCAGAGACACGTGGTCAACAGCGTAAACATCCTCCCCAAACCGGGTGATATATTTTGTTGTCAGTTCCTTGACCTCTAACATTACATTTGACATTTCAATCACCTATTCCCTCAACGCCGGATTGAATACCTGGTCAAGGCCTGTATTCATCAAATTCATCGAGAATGTAATCAGAGCAATGACTACGATCACGGGGAAGTACGCCCACCATTTTCCCAGGATCTGTGCCTGGTAGATCATCGCCCAGTTCATCATCAAACCCAACGTTGGCACTTCAGTAGTTCTAGGTCCCAACCCAAGGATCGATAACCCCGCCTCCGCCAGGATACCCGAGGAAATCTGCAGGACGAGCGCCATAACAACATAGGAAGCGATGTAAGGCAGGATATCTGCGAGGATGATGTGAACGATCGAGTGCCCGGATAGTTTCGACAGGTTGACATGGTCGCGATTACGCAGGGATACCACTTGCGACCGCACTGCCCTGGCAGTCCATACCCAGGATGTAAACCCGATCACCGTTGCGACCGTGAACGCACCGCGTTGTTCCTGCCCAATACTATAAGAAATCAAGATCAACAAGACAAAGCCGGGGATGACGGTAAAGAGATTCGTAATGAACATGATCACGTCATCTACCGCGCCGCCGACATACCCCGCCAGCAGTCCCAGGGTCAAACCGATCAAGGTTGCAATGATACCCGCGACAAAACCGATCTGCAGCGATACGCCGGTGGCCCTAATCAGCTCCGTCAGTACATCCCTACCGAAGTTATCGGTTCCAAGTGGCAGAACCCGCACATTCGCAACCTGGCTGATATTCACGTAATCGGATTGTTTGACGGTACCTGTCTCCTCCAGAGTGCCTGTTTCCGGGTTTTTTTGTGCAATGGTCACCCCCTCTGTTGACAAAAGTCCTTTGAGCGAGGCATCGAGCCTTTGATAGTATCGTTGCTTGGCAAAGGTCATCCCCTCAATTTTCTGCTTGGGGTCATAATTGTTCACCCACTGATCCAGGAGTTGTTCGGTGTTCGTGATATCGATCTCATTTTCAGGAATCCCGTCCGCCACAAGCCATTCCTTAATGTCAAGGCGCTCCTGGTCGCCCAACTTACCGGCGATTCGTTTCGCAGCGGCATCATCCAGATTCAGTATATACGGTGTGGAACCAATGCTGTCATAAACACTCACATAGATCCCGGGTTCGAAGAAAGTGCCCTGGCCGATGATCGCCAATGGAGAATCTTTTATGATCAGCGGATAAACGATCACGATCAGCAACAATGCCATAAAAATGGAAAAACCAACAACAAATTTACCAGAGTGAAAAACTTGTTGAATCGTATGTTTCATAATAGCATCTATCCTTAATCAGCCTGGGCTGCTTTAATGCGCGGGTCAATAAGGCCATAAATGATTTCGACGATAAAATTCGCGCTCAACACCATCACCGTGATGAGCAATGTGGACGCTGAGATCAGCGGATAATCCTGTCCCCTTACACCGTTCAAGAGCGTGAGACCAAGCCCTGGATAACTAAAAATGATCTCCGCCACCAGTGCGCCGCCGACCATGGTGCCGATCGATAATGCCAAACCGGTCACCTGCGGAAGCATGGCATTCCGAAATACATAACCGACGATCTTTCGATCTTTGATTCCCAGGAAACGGCTGTATTTCACATAATCTGCATTCAGTTCATAGATGGACATGGAGCGCATGCCAATCGCCTGACCGCCGATGGCGATCAACACGATGGACCAGAATGGCAACTGGTAATGGACGATCACAGACCAGATAAATGACCAGGTAAAGCTGGGCATCAGGTCAAACCCATATCCACCCGAGGTTGGGAACCATTTTAAAGTGACTCCAAAAATAACCAGTAAAATCACCGCCATGCCAAAGGCCGGAAAGTTACTCACAAAAATACTGACGGGCATGAGGACTTTATCAAAGCCCCTTTTGAGATAAGCCGCCAATGCGCCGAGCGTGTTGCCGATAATCCAGCCGACGATGATCGCCGGGAACTGCAGACACACTGTCCACCAGATGGCAGATTTGAGAACGTCTGCAACCGTTCTGGGATATTGGCTGAAAGAGAAACCGAAATTGCCATTTGCAACATTTTTTATATAGAGGATAAACTGCTCGAGTATGGGTTTGTTGGTTCCAAACAGATCCGCGTATTGTTGATAAATCGCTTGGACACCGGTTGTATTGGTCATGCCTTGGGCAAGCCTTGCTACGATGGTTGCTACAGGATCTCCCGGCATCAGGCGGGGCAGGATGAAATTCAGTATGAAGGCGAAAACGAAGGTAATTAAGAACCAACCCAACTTTCTGAGGAAATACTGTCGGTATCCTTTCAACGTAACACCTCCGCGTAGATATGATAGGCATTATACCAATAAGGTGACAGTCACTTGGTCAGACCAGATATAGATCTGCGGCTTCAGAGATTTGCCATATTGGACGCAAAGTGACTGTCACCTGTTTATTACAATAACAGCCATGCCCCGGTTTGCGGAACACGGCTGTTTTTACTGGATTACGGTTTACTTAACAAGCGTCAGGTTATAGAGACATGCGACACCCCAACCGTCAGTACAATTCATCGGCGGGACGGGCGGGTTGGTACCATCATCCGCGTTCGGGAAGTTCGTCCAAACACTCTCGTTCACAGCATGGAACGATTGAGGACGGTACATAAGCGTGAAGGAAGGAACATCGGTCAGGTAGATCTTGACCAATTCGGTGTAGTATTCTTTCAGCTTGGCGGGATCGGATTCAGCGGGGATCGCCTTGATCAATTCATCGGCAACAGGATTGCTATATTGGCCCCAGTTGCCATTCCAGTTGCTCGTCATACCAACGAATTCAGAGCTGAGCAAATGGCGGACTCGTCCCCAAGGCTGGGTGGGACCAGCGCCGTCACTCCACATCATGAAGATGTCATAGCCAGCGGGGAGAGGCGCATCCGATTTGGTGACGACGGTCTGATAAACGGACCATTCAGGATAGTTGGTCGTGATCTCAATACCGATTTTCTTTCCGGCGGCAGCCACGATTTCAATGGCAGCCTGCCAGTCGGACCAGCCATTCGGGCAGGTCGCTACATAGCTAAGCTTTTTGCCATCGAGCTCGCGCCAGCCATCGCCATCGGTATCTGTGATCCCGGCCTCATCGAGGAGTGCTTTGGCGCCTTCGATGTCGTTGCCAGCCCATTGCAGGTCGGCGACAGCCGCTTTGTCATACATGGCCTGTTCGCCAGCGGTCGGGTTCATCAATGAGCGCGGCACCTGGTCGAAGGTAGCCGATTGGTTGGTCATCGCGTTGGCAATGATGGTGGGATAGTCAGCCGCAATGGCAATGGCCTTGCGAACCGCAACATTGTCCAAACCAGGGGACTTCAGGTTGTAGAAGGCGGTTGGGAGGCTGGCGCCAATGCCATAAGGAGCCTCGGGAAGGTAGGTGGAGACGGGCAGCCCGTAGTTGAGCCACAAAACTTGAATATTGGAATTAAACTGCTGGCTGACATCCACTTCACCCTGTGCCAAAGCAACAGAACCGGCGGCGTTATCCTTAAAGATCGTATGCGCCAGGTACTTCGGAGCCGGCAGCTTGCCCCACATGGAGGCATTCTGGCCCCAGTAGTTGTCATCACGAACGTAGACAACTTTCGTATCGTCAACGAAATATTTGTGATAGGGACCGGAGTAAACGACGTCTTCAGCAGGATCTGCTTTGAAAGCAGTCGCATCAGCGGAGCGCGCTTCCAGTGTCTGTGTCCAGGCTTTCTGGATGACATAATTGGTGCTCAGGTAAGCAGAGACGACCAGAGCATTGACAGCTTTGCCGTCCGCATCCAGTTTCGCTTTGACCACAACTGTCTGGGGGTCAACAGCTTCAATGGTGTCGATGAAATCTTTATTGCCAGTGCCAACACCGGTTTCGTACTTGACATTGGTCGCCCAGGTATAGGCAACATCATCCGCGGTCACCGGCGTGCCATCGCTCCACTTTGCGGCAGATTTGAGCTTGAAGGTAATCTCGGTATGCGCATCGTTCCACTCGTAATCGCCGTCAGCCAGCAGAGGATACTGCTTGCCATCGAGCATGTTGTACAGGTACGGGGTTTCGAACATGATGACGCGGGCGCTGTCATTCTGACCGATAGCCATCGCATTATTGTTGCTGTTGGAGTATGGATTCCAACCAACAAGTGGACCCCACTGTTGACCATTGAAGTACAGGGTTTCATTGCGGGGTAGCGGAGCGCCGGGAGCCAAGGGTGCCTCGGTCGCGGGGGCCGGGGGTTCGGTGGCGACTGCCGGGGGTTCGGTGGCGACTGCCGGGGGTTGAGTCGCGGCGGGCGTAGCACCACCGCATGCCGTGAGGACCATCGAAGCGATGATCAACAGGGACATAACATACAAAAGTTTCTTCATGGTGAGTTTTCTCCTCTTACTAGAAATTTGGGTTCGACAGATATTAAGACACGGTAATGAATATTAGTGAAGGGTCTCACCTCCTTTACAATGATTTTGTGCTCATGACTGACAACCACATGAGCGGCGGATGATGATCTCAGTGGGGAGCAACGTGGTCCCCTCTGAAATTTCATTTTTCAACAAACCAAACAACCTCTCCGCAGCAATCCGCCCAACGGTCTCAGTTGGCGCGCGGACGGTTGTGAGGGGCGGGTTTAAGAATGCCGAAAGGCGCAGGTCATCAAACCCGACCACGGCAATATCTTCCGGGACACGATAACCCTTGTCGGTCAATGAGTTGATCACGCCGATTGCGGCATCGTCATCCCCGGCAAAAACAGCATCGAACGCGACATGCTCGCCGTTGCCAAGAAACTGATTCAAGGCCCTGTAAGCAATTTCGCGTTCGAAATCACCGACGAGGACCAGTTTTTCATCAAATTCAATTCCATTCGCTTCCAGCGCGGACTTATAACCCGTTTCCCGCCAGAAAGAATCTTCCTGATGGATCGGTCCACGCAGGAAAAGGATGCGCCTCTTATTGTGCTGGAGGATCAAATGCTCAACCAGTCTATGGGTGGCAGACTTGTTTTCCACAGTAACGCTCGGGAGGGGGAGAGAGGCGGGGGGTGTCCTATGAATGAGAACCATCGGGAATTCGATCTCATGCAGCTTCGCCAGATCTTCATCGGTAAGGCTGTCTGCAAATACGAGTAATCCGTCTGTGTTATGGGGTCCAATCGGAGGGGGAACAGAGTCACGGCTGTCAGAATGATAGGTTGCGACCAGCAGGTTGTAACCATGCTGGCGTACAACCTGCTCAGTCCCATTTAGCAGCGGAGCGAAGAAGTCATTATGCATATTGGTCAGCAGGAGACCGATCACCCGTGTTTTGCGGCTTGCCAGGTGCTGTGCCGCTGCGTGTGGCACGTATTTCAACTCGGCCATCACCTTATCAAGCCTGTGGGCAACCTCTGCAGAAACCGGTGCGTTTCGGTTGATATAGCGGCTCACTGTGGCAACTGAAACACCTGCTTGTTTTGCCACATCACGGATTGTAACGGAGGAAGAACGGCGGGTCATAGGGCTTAATGTAAACGGTTACTGTAACCGCTTACATTATTTCACACATCAAACCCCACGTCAACCAACGCTTTTCTTAAAAATTCCGTTAAGAACCTGTTAAGGCTCCTGATGGAAGAGATTTTAGGGCAGCCGGAGCGGTTTCCGTCGGCGCGAGAGGCGTCCTTCCACATCCTGCAAAGAGCAATGAGGGTATGGACAAGATGATGGCTGCACGTGCCATCGATCCTCCGATGAGTGTTTCGCGGCGTTTATACGACGATGATGTAAATGAAAAGGGACGACTATTTAAGCCCTCCCTGATTCGTTCATTTTGCGATCTCTGTTGCCCGGGTTTCGCGTATCACTGTTACCCGAATTTGTCCCGGATATTGCATTGTTTCTTCGATCTTCTTTGCGATATCACGTGCCAGCCGCGCGGAGGCGAGGTCATCAATCGCCTCGGGCTTGACAATGATCCGCACTTCGCGCCCGGCCTGGATGGCGAAAGCTTGTTGCACGCCCTCGAACGACATGGACATTTCCTCGAGCGTGCGTATGCGTTTGATATAGGCCTCCAGATCCTCGCGCCGCGCACCAGGGCGCGCGCCTGAGATGGCATCTGCGGCTTCAGCAATGACTGCTTCGACCGTGAGCTGATCCACCTCGTGGTGATGCGATTCGATGGCATTTACCACAACTGAATTGACACCGTAGCGGCGGCAATATTCTGCGCCAAGTTTGGCGTGTGTACCATCCTGGTTGTGATCCATCGCCTTGCCGATGTCATGGAGGAAACCGCCCTGTTTTGACTGTTCCACATTTGCGCCGATCTCAGCCGCAAGGATGCCAGCCAGTTTGGAAACTTCCACCGCGTGGGCAAGCTGGTTCTGCCCGTACGAGGTTCTAAATTTAAGCCGGCCCATCATGCGTAACACTTCGGGATGCAAGCCTGTGATATTGGCATCAAAAGCGGCTTGTTCGCCTGCTTCATTGATCACCTTATCAACTGCCCGTGTTTCCTCTTCAACGATCTTTTCGATATGCGCGGGATGAATGCGGCCATCCAGGATGAGGCGGCCAAGTGCGCGGCGACCAATCTCACGGCGGACCGAATCAAAGCACGAGACGGTTACGGAGTCGGGTGTGTCGTCAACGATCACATCCACGCCCGCGGCCTGTTCAAAGGCTTTGATGTTGCGTCCGTTGCGGCCAACGATGCGGCCCTTCATCTCTTCATTGGGGAGCGTGACGACCGCCCTGGTCACTTCAGCCACATGTTCAGAGGCGACGCGCTGGATGGCATCTGCAATCAGTTTGCGGGCACGCTTTTCACCTTGTTCACGCGCTTCGGCCTCGATCTGGCGGATGATACGCGCCATGTCACCGCGTGCTTCCTTTTCGACTGCGACAAACAAATCCTTCCGCGCATCGTCCTGCGTCATTTGCGCGATCTGCTCGAGTTTCTTCGTCTGTTCTTCATACAACTTATCGATCTCGTTGCCGCGTCGATCCACCTGTGACTGGCGTTTGTTGATCGTCTGTTCGCGTTGTTCGAGTCTTTCCACGCGGCTGTCGAGTTCCGAGCGGCGTTTTTCGAGACGTTCAGTCTCCTTGTTGAGCTCGATGCGGCGCTCCTTGATCTCGGTTTCGGCGGCCTGGATGATCTTGACCGCATTCTCACG
>DATDRD010000338.1:0-2368 GCA_035291925.1 Anaerolineales bacterium | reverse complement strand
AATTATCCTGCCAGCAGGTATTCTCCTGGGCATAACAGTATCCATCCGGATTTTTGGGCCACTGGCTGGAATTCTTGTCGCTATCTATCTTTTGTGGAAGTCGGGCGCGAGGGCCTGGCTGGTCATTGCAGCCTATGCGCTCATTGCCGTGACGACGACGTATCTTACCTGGCCTTATCTCTGGCCTAATCCCATCGGTCATTTCTTTGAGACGGTGCAAATCATGGCACAGCATCCGTGGCCCGGATCGGTTCTGTTCAATGGTGTCACATACCGCGCGAACGGACTGCCAGCCTCTTACATGCCAATCCTTCTGGCGATTCAGTTAACGGAACCGGTCTGGGTTCTGTTTGCGGTGGGTGTGGCGGTGGCCGTCTACGGGTCCATAAAGAGGCGGATGGAGAACCGTGAACTGTTGGCATTGATGCTAATCTGGTTTATCCTGCCTTTGTTCACATTCATCGTCCTCCGTCCAACAATGTATGATAACTTTCGTCAATCGTTCTTTATCCTGCCGCCCATCTTTTTCATGACAGGGCTGGCGTTCGAACGAATCCGCAAACCGGTGCTGCAGGGCGCATTGATCGGGTTGGTTGCCATACCGGGCTTGATCGCATCAGTGAGGCTGCATCCCTATGAATACATATACTACAATCAATTCATTGGAGGTCTGAACGGCGCGGCCCACAAGTTTGAACTGGATTATTGGGGAATTTCGTACCGCGCCGCGGCGCAGGAAGTCAACCGCATCGTGCCGCCGAATGCCAATGTTTGGGTGGACGGCCCCGCGCATCTTCTCGGAACTTTTGCCCGCCCCGACCTTCATCTGTATTCAGCGTACGAGGCAGAACGGGCAGACCATTATGATGCGGTGGTGACGCTGGCCCGCTACGATCTGGAAAAGACCTCCTTTCCGAATGCAAGCATTGTTTATGCCGTCACGCGCGAAGGCGCTGTATTAACGGTGATTAAGAAACCATGAGGAAATAAAATGAATTTACTGGAACGGCTCTCGACTGAAACCATTCTCGCAGATGGCGCAATGGGAACGATGTTGCATGCGCGCGGTGTTGGCTTTGACAAGTGCTTCGACGAACTCAATCTCACGAATCCATCTGCAGTCGCAGAAATTCACCGCGAATATATTGAAGCGGGCGCGCAGTTGATCCTCACTAATACTTTTGGCGCGAATCGTTTCAAATTGGGCAAGCACGGATTGGAGGAGAAGGTTGTCCAGCTCAGCCAGGCAGGTGTGGATTTGGCCAAGCGCGTCGTCGCGGCATCGTTCAGGGATGTGCTGGTTGCCGGTTCAGTAGGTCCGCTCGGTGTGCGTATCGCGCCGTTTGGACGCGTGCAGCCTGAGCAGGCACGCACTGCGTTCGCAGAGCAGATCGGCGCACTGTCTGAAGCAGGTGCGGAATTGATCGTCATCGAAACCATGAGTGATCTATATGAGATCAGGGAAGCCATCAAAGCGGCAAGACAGGTCTGCAGCTTACCGCTCGTGGCTTCCGTCACGTTCACGCGGGATGATCGGACAGTCCTTGGCGATGACCCGGCTAAAGTCGCGCGTATGCTCAAAGAAACAGGCGTGGATGTGATCGGCGTTAACTGCTCTGGCGGCCCCGCTCAACTTCTGCGCATCCTGAAGCAAATGTGCCAGGCCGTGCCGGATGGAAAATTCTGGGTGAAGCCAAACGCGGGCTGGCCCGAACAGGTGGGCGGGCGCATTATGTATCCGGCAGATGCAGAGTACTTCGGCGATTACGCGCTTTCCTTCCGTGAGATGGGCGCGCGCATCGTTGGCGGATGCTGTGGCACAACCCCTCAACATATCGCCGCAATGCACAAGGCATTGGCTGCTGCACCTCAGGTGGATCAATCGCAGATTGTCATTTTCCCCCAGGAAGAGATTACCGAGACCGCGCAGGAGCAGCCGACCCAGTTCGCACAAAAATTGACCGCAGGCGGATTCGCGATCTCCGTCGAAATGGATCCGCCGCGCGGGCTTTCGACTCATAAATTGCTGGCGGGCGCCTCCCTCCTCGCCGACGCGGGCGCGGACGTGATCAACGTTGCCGACTCTCCGATGGCACGCATGCGGATGTCCGCCTGGGCGGTGTGCGATGTGGTGCAGCGCAAAGTCGGGGTCGAGACCACACTCCACTTCCCCACACGCGGACGGAACCTGCTGCGTGTACAAGGTGACCTGCTCGCCGCGCATGCGCTTGGAATTCGTAATGTGTTCGTCGTAATGGGCGACCCTACTTCAATTGGCGATTATCCCGAAGCGATGGATAACTACGACCTTGTACCTTCGGGTTTAATCAAACTCATCAAACAGGGATTCAATGCCGGTGTGGACCAT
>DATDRD010000337.1:0-2899 GCA_035291925.1 Anaerolineales bacterium | reverse complement strand
CAAATGTTTGACCGTCTCTCCTTTATTGATCAGCTCCTTGAGCGAATCGATGCCGATGCTCAGGTGCAGTTCCAGATATTTCCGTGTCACTTTCTGGTCACTGTTTGCGGTTTTGATGCCGCTGTGGATCATCGATGCACCTGTGGGGATTTTGTTATAAAAGCCTGTGATGAACAAAGTCGCTGTTTCCATGTCGATCGCCATGGCACGGATGAGACGCAGGTAGGATTTGAATTTCTCGTCGTGCTCGCAGACGCGGCGGTTGGTCGTGTACACGGTGCCTGTCCAATAATCCCGTTCGTGGTTTCTCTCACTCATCATTTTCTGGTTCGTTTGAGCATAATGAGGATATTTATCATCCTGTTTGGGTGATGAATATCTATCAATTTTTTGATAAAATTCTTGTCAAAACCCGGCTTTACAGGTAGAATGCGCCGTAAATCAGCCTAAATTAGGCTGATTTACGTATCACCGCCAAAGAGGTTTTACATGCTCCCAACTTATCTACTCGCTCTACGAGAGGGACTCGAAGCCGCGCTCATCATTGGCATTGTGCTTGGCGCCTTGGCCAAGATTCGTCGCAATGATCTCTCCCTCGCCGTATGGCTGGGCACATTAAGCGCGGTCGGCATCAGCATCTTGACCGCAGTGTTGCTCACCAGTTTCGGCATGTCGCTTGAGGAGAGCGCCGAACAAATTTTTGAAGGCATTACGATGCTCATCGCGGCTGGTATTCTGACCTGGATGATCTTCTGGATGAGCAAACAGGCACGTTTCCTCAGAAGCGAATTGGAAGCAGGTGTGAATAAAGCCGCCGCTTCGACAGGCAAACGTGCCATGTTCTGGCTCGCTTTTATTGCGGTCGTACGTGAAGGCGTTGAGCTGGCGCTCTTCATCACGGCTGCGTTCTTCGCTGGCGACCAAAGCCAGCTGATGACCAACATCATTCAAACGCTGGCTGGCACCATCCTTGGCCTCGGCACCGCCGCCCTTCTTGGCTGGACGCTCTTCGCCACCACAGTCCGCCTGGATCTGCGCCGCTTCTTCCAGGTGACAGGCCTTCTGCTCATCCTGTTTGCGGCTGGACTCGTTGCACATGGAGTGCATGAGTTCAATGAGGTGGGTTGGATTCCTGCTGTCGTTGAACATATTTGGGATGTGAACTCAATCATTGATGAAACCTCCCTTGGTGGCCAATTACTTAAGACATTGTTTGGGTATAACGGCAATCCGTCGTTGACTGAGATGATCTCTTATTTTGTTTATCTCGCGGTTGTGACTGTTTTCTGGAGGCGCGATACAGCCCTCGTGAAAGCGATGGCAGAGTCACGGACGTAGATTCGATCATTAAATGGAAACAGGCTTCGATCCGAAAAGACGCAGCCTGTTTTTTTTATTTCATTTCAATGCCAAACACTTCACTGAAAGCAGTGCTTACTTCCTGCTTCACGCGTTCCATGGCAGGTGGTTCCGGAAATAAATCCGCGAGCGATGCAACAGGTTCATCCTGCAATCCGCAGGCGATGATGCCATCCCAATATTCCATGTCCGGATTCACATTTAATGCAAAGCCGTGACGCGACACGCCGTGCGCATCCACTTTGACGCCGATCGCCGCGATCTTGGCTGGCTTCCTGCGATCTTCAGGCTTGCAACGCGGGCAGCGCGAATGGACATCCGGCTGGATCCACACACCGGTCAAACCAGACCTCTGGCCTGCCGCAAGCCCGAGGCGCGCCAGCGCCACGATCAGCGTTTTCTCCAGCCTGCGGACATAACCAACGTAATCGGCTTTCGGGATATGCAAGGAATCCGAAGCGTCGCCGTGGCGCCATGGCGACATCTCCGGACTTTGCGTTTCCGAAGTCGGGAGACTTCGGACTCCCCCTAACCGCAATAACGGATACCCAACCAATTGTCCGGGGCCGTGATACGTGACATCTCCTCCCCTATCCACCCAATGAATTTCAATTCCTTTTTCCCTCAACTGAGATTCGCCCCATAGCAGATTTTCCTGCTTACCACTCCGACCAAACGTGTAAACGTGGGGATGCTCAACCAATAATAATGTCGGCGGGCGCCTCCCCTGCGCAATTTGACGCGCATACTCATCTTGTAATTTCCAGGCGCGTTCGTATTCAATCAAGCCAAGATCAAGAACTTCGTAATTCATTTTCTATTCGCTTCAAGTGAATAGTCGATCCCATATAGGCCGCGTTGACGCAGACCGGAGAAATACGAGGCGGATTATTGAGCGGCTTTCGACGCACCTTTTCCCCCCACCGGCCCGGCGCCAATAACGATCAAATCATGTTCTTCTGTCAAACAGTCTGTCCAAACACTCTTCTAAACAAATCGGATTCCAGTAAATTATTGGGGTCACAGCGTTGCTTGAGTTTTTTGAATTTTACCAGTGTTTCTTCGCCCAGGAATGCGCGCGCAGCTTCAGCAGAGGTTTCGCTGTTCTTGGCAAAATAGAAACGTCCACCTGCCTGAAGGACAATACGATCAAAGTCCTGCAAGAGCTGGCTTAATTCTCCACGCTTATTTTTCGTCACCTTGAAATCCATCGCAAGCGAAAAACCATCCAGCGCATGAGTCAACAGGAATTTATCGGGGCGGTGTCGTTTGGTGACACCCAAATAGGAAGGCAGGCCGCGCTGATGTGAAAGCTGGATCATCTCACGCCATGCTTCTTCGGCAGTTTCTTTTGGCAAAAACGATTGGTATTGGATCAATCCTCCTCGCCCGAAAGACAGTTCCCAACTGGGAACATAATCCAGCAGGAAATGAAACTCGGCATGCGATTGTCGAAATGTATGTTTGCGCAGGCTCGCAATGTACTTCGCAGTGTTGATGCCCCAGACCCCGGCATTATTCATAAAAGGACTCATAAAGT
>DATDRD010000336.1:0-2480 GCA_035291925.1 Anaerolineales bacterium | reverse complement strand
TAAGGCTGACGCACGCCATATTTGAGCGGGATCTCAAAATCCTTTTGCCATAAGCCTTCACGCGCGCCGACCTCGATCGCGTTGACGACGAAGTGAGAGCCTGCGAGCGCCTCAGCATGATGTGAATGGGCTGTAATATTCATGCCTGATTTCCATTCGCGATCAAGGCGCTCGGCCAGGCGATGGACGATATCCAGGCTCCCGGCATTTCTATCCACCAGTGCCAGCGTGGAGCCGCGCAGTTTTTTTGATCGCAGAATAGCGGAAAGCGTATTTTCTCCGAAGGATGCTGATCCCGCGCCAATGACCGTGATTTTTGTGGGTAGAGCCATGTTGATTTCATTCCTCAAAAGTGAAATAGGTCCAACCAGCCACTTTTCTGCTCGTCAGACCTATTCGATGGTGAACATTATGTTTGGCTCAAAGAGTTTGAATTCGGGACTGGGTCACTCTTGAGCCCGTTGTGCTTATTTCTTCGCTTCCTCTTCTTTCTTTGCGGGCGCAGGCTCGCTTGCTCCGCCACTGCGGAAGCTAAGCAATTTTCTCACAATTTCAAACCAGTATGGGGCGCCTTGCGCTGCCGCCATTCCACTCAAGAGAATGCCGCCAATTTTCAATGCCCATTGGTTCCCAAAGTCTTTTGTGCCTTTAACGGGCACGTTGTCTGTAGTCCACCCCAGCGGTATGGACAAATCCTGCGATAAACTCTGCAACTGGTTGAAATACTCAGTCGCGGCTTTTTGGGCATCCTGCCCAAGTTGATCCGGGGGAACTCGTAACTGTTCGGCCTGGGCAACCAGTGCCTCGCGCGCCAGAGGGTCGCTCCATAAGTGATTGGCGATCGAGAGCGAGTCTGCGTTCAGGAAACCCGCCAGCACAATCCCAATGATAAGGGACCATAATTGGGCTTTCCGTTTATAAGCCCCGCTCACGCGTTCCATTGCGTCGTCGAACCAGTTTTCCACACGTTTGCGCGCATCACCTATTGCGGCGTCTACATTCTCTACATCTTTGGAAACGTCGATCAAAAGAGTATCCAACACCCTGGCAAGACCTTGAAGTTCACTGTTATCGTTCCCGTTGAGTTGATCTATGCTTCCTCTTAATTGTTCAATAACAGACTCCACCTTTTTTGCATGCGATTTTCCTGTGCCGGCTTTCCGCGCCACATCAACAGCCTTATCGGAATTTTCTTCGGCGGCCTTGATCAACATGTCAAACACCACGGAGGTAAACTGCTTGCTCGGAACCTTTGACGGTTTGCGTTTGCCACCCTGACTGTGCAAGCTCATGATCAGCGGGTGGTTATAGAATTCCTTCTTTAAATTATCATTCGCCAGGATATTCCCGATGGATTCCTCCAACATGTCGGATTTCCATTTGAACAATTGCGAAATCCAATCCTGAACTGCCGAGGTGATCGCTGCCAGCAGAATCCACACGAAAAGCACCCCGATGGCGACTTCGATGAGAACAGTGAGATTCATATGTTCCTCCTTTGGGATTTATTGTTGAAGTATACATCTTTCGTGTGATAAGTAGAAGACTTGAAAATAAAGAGACACAGGTATTCTGTGTCTCCCGGATTTGTTGGTTGTTACTTGCCGATCGTCACTTCGGCGCTCATGCCCCAGAGTAAATGTTCGGGTTGCTTGTCAAATCCAATCGTGACCTTGAATACAACATCTCCGCCAACCGTGTTTGCAATGGATGAAATCCCGATGACTGTGCCATTAACGTTTTCATTCAGCGCTTCGATAAAAACATTTGCAGGTGCGCCTATCTTTACCTTCGGTATATCTCGTTCGCTTAGATCAGTGGTTTCGATTTGCATCGTGTTCAGTGTGGCGAGCGTGACGACGACTTGATTTTGCTGAACATATTCACCAGGAACGACATCGATTGATGCAACTGTCGCATCGTAGGGTGCCACCAATGTGGTTTGAGCCAGAGTGGCTTGTGCCACTTCCAGCGCGGCTTGGGCTTGTTGAACGCGCGCATGCGCGATCTGCCTTACTTCAGGTGGGACGATATCGAAGAAGACCCTGCCATGTCTTCTGTCTTTAACCCTTCGATAACTCTGCACTTTTTCTTCTCCCTGCGCAGAACGAAGCGCGGCTTCTGCCGCAATGACTGCAAATTGCAATTCGGGAGTGTCCAGCACCGCCAGGGTCTGCCCTGCCCGCACTTGCTCCCCTTCTTTGACAGTTATTTCTTTAATAAGCGCGGAGGTAATAAATCCCAGTTCCGCTACCTGCGCGGGGACAATAACAGCCGAAGCGACAACTGTCCCTTCCTGCGCGGCAAACACGGGGTTGACCAAAATGGCAAGGATGGCGGTCAAACTCAAAAGCGTTGACCAATAGAATCGTCTCATTCTGTTCTCCCGCCTATTCCGCAGTCTGGATTTGAACGTCCGCGCTCATGCCCCAGAGCAAACCTTGAGGTTGTTTATCAAGTTCGATGGTCACTTTGAAAAC
>DATDRD010000335.1:0-2134 GCA_035291925.1 Anaerolineales bacterium | reverse complement strand
TAGTTTGACAAGCATTTCTGAGTGAAGCAGTTTCTTCAAATAGAAATCATAGGGAAAGGACAGTTCGTGGAATTTGTGCATCTCGATGACTTCAAGCCCGACTGATTCAAAAAGGCTTTTCATTTCGATTGCAGAGAAGATTTGTTTATGCCCGAACAAATGTGACGAATACATCGCGTTCAAAAACGTGGGAAACCTGCCGCCCGATAAGTGGTAGGTGATTGCGCCAACCTGGTGATAGAAACTATCCCTGCACGGGGTATCGATCAGGAGCAGCCCGCCCTGTTTCAAAACATTTGTCGCGGACTGCAACGTTTGAAATGGATAATTGACATGCTCGATCACATCCCACAGCGTGACTGCATCAAAGTGATTTGCATAGCCCTTCTGCCAAAAATCGCTTTCGATGGGATGTTTATGGATTTCAAGGTTGTGTTTTGCTTTCGCGTATTGCGCGCGGCTGTCGCTTAGTTCAATTCCGACGACATCGGCTCCCTCCCGCTTGAGCTGGGACAGGAATATCCCTCCGCCACATCCGATATCCAGCACTTTCGCATTTTTGAGCGAAAGGCGTTTTTTGAGAATGCTGATTTGATTGCTGAATTTCTGTGAATTTGCCTGTAACTGGGTTTCAATATAAGATGACTCTTCGTCCGTTAACTGTGATGTGTCAATTTCTGGCGGGATTTCCTCCACCGGGTCGAGATAGTCCGTGAAGTGATAACCCTCAGCAGATACATAGACGTTTGCATTCTTCAGTTTGTATTTGAGGCGCGTACCGTCAGACAGGTTCTTTTTCAGTGCGTCAATACTTTCTCTACCCATAAGGGGAGATTTTACCCGAAAGCAAGGCCTCCGAAGCGCCAATGAACAACGGGCTTCGGAGGTCTTCTTGCCAGAACAGCCTTCTCGCTCAGATCGTTTAGCGCGGTGAGCCTCCACCTCCCTGGAATGTGTCGGGCTGCCCGACCTCTGCATCTGTTAGATCCAGGCCGATGTTGATGGTGGCGGTGTAGCCATTCGCGTCGTCTCCTTCAACGTTGAGCACTAACTGGTCCCCGCCATTCATGTAGATATTGTCGTCATCATTGCGCGTGTTGCGTTTACCTTTGCCGGCGTAGGGCTCCTGCGTGTAGACCTGATCCGTCAGCGCGTCGTCAAAGAAGAACTGCGAAGCGAACTCGTAGCTTTCGGTGGCTTCTGTCGCGGTACGGATCATGAAATGGATATGTACGGTTCTGCCTGAATACCAGCCGGGGTAAATGGTTATGAATTGAACTCCGCCGTTTGCATCGGTTAATTGGTACCCGCGCAGGAACTGCTGTCCAACGGTATTAAATCCCTGATCCGAAACGCCCGAGTAGAACCATCCAAAGGATCAGAACGGATGTCCGAGCGGTTGAGTTGCTCATCCACGAAATAGGGGCCAATGGTCAGTTCAGGGCGGACAACACAATCGAGCGCCGAACTTGTTGCGGATCCAATCGTTGGTACGCTGGTACTGGTCTGTCATCGTTTTCCATAAGAATCTCCTTCTGTCCAAACTTATGAAGTTGACCCATCATAATGGCCCGGCTTTAGGAAAAGGTGAAAGAACTATGCGGATTTTGTGAATATTTGCGCATATTTGTAACTTCTTCCCATCTGCCAGCGCTGCCTTAACCCGTAACCATTCCATGCTTTACACGTCACGTACTACGAGAGAAGAGGAGCGCGAGTGGACAAACCGTCTGCCTTGATTATTGAGGATGACCGCGATATTGTTGCCTTGTTCAGGCACGTCCTGGATCTGGCAGGCTATCGCACGGAAATCGTCCTGCACGGTAAGGTTGCAGTAGAGCACCTTGCCAAAAGCAGGCCGGATATTGTCCTCCTGGATTTGGGTTTACCGGGCGTTTCAGGAGGTGAAATCCTGGTGATGATGAGGGAGGACGAGCGCCTAAAAGATGTCCCGGTTGTTGTCATCACCGCGCATGCCCACCTGGTGGAATCGTTGCCTGTAGCTCCACAACTTGTCCTGATCAAGCCGGTAAATATCGAACAGTTGAGCAATCTTATCTTAAGGATCTGCCCGACCGAGAAATCAATGGATAGCCTGCCCTGGGACGTGCTGACCGGTGTTTACAACCGTTCG
>DATDRD010000334.1:0-1549 GCA_035291925.1 Anaerolineales bacterium | reverse complement strand
CATCCGCGCTGCACACGCTGGCCGCGCCACTCTCTCTCCCGAGGCTGCTCAAGCCTTGGTCGAGACCGCCAATCAGCCGCCAGCGCCCGGCCTCGACCTTACGGAGCGCGAGCGCGAAGTTCTAACCCTGATGATCGAGGGACTGAACAATACGCAGATCGCCGGAAGACTGTCCGTAAGTCCATCCACGATCAAATCCCACGTCAGTAACATCCTGTCCAAATTAGGTGTTGCCAGCCGCACGGAAGCTGTAACCCTTGCACTGCGTAACCACATCGTTTCCTGACTCCCCCCTCTGAATCTACCGCTCCGCTCCACTTCGGGTACTATGTCCCCCAAGTGGCGGAGATGAACACTTCCCGGTCGATGGTTGTGGCCGGGGTGTATTTGTTATAATATTAAATGCGGGTGTGTTTATTCGCGCGTTCAAAGCGTATGACTGATTAGTACAAGAAAGGCATCCGACGCACTATGAAGGGCACAGCCAGGAAAGTGGTGACGTTAATCGAGCCATCACTGAAAGATTCAGAGCTTCGTTACCGCCGCCTGTTTGAAGCGGCCCAGGATGGTATTTTAATTCTGGATGCCGAGACGGGAGCGATTACAGATGTCAACCCTTTCCTGATCAATATGTTGGGATACTCGCGCGAAGAGTTTGTAGAAAAAAAGCTCTGGGAAGTCGGCGCGTTCAAGGATATTGAAGCCAGCCAGGATGCCTTCGAAGCATTGCAGAAGAATGAATATATTCGCTACGAAGACTTGCCGCTTAAAGCGAAAGACGGGCGGCTGATTCAAGTGGAATTCGTGAGCAACGTCTACCTGGTGGGTGGCGAGAAGGTCATCCAATGCAATATCCGCGACATCACAGAGCGTAAACAAGCTCAGGATGCCCTGCTCAAGAGCGAAGCACTCCTGCGCGAGCAATCCGTCCGGGACCACCTGACCGGTTTATTCAACCGGCGTTATATGGAAGAGACCCTGGAACGCGAACTGCTTCGAGCCTCACGCAAACAACTTTCACTGGGCATCATTATGCTGGACGTGGATGATTTCAAGCGATTCAACGACACCTGCGGCCATGCCGCGGGCGATGCAATCTTGCATGAATTGGGCAACTTGCTGCTCGAGCATATCCGCGGAGAGGACATTCCTTCCCGCTATGGTGGCGATGAATTCCTCATTGTGCTGCCCGATGCCTCGCGGGCAGTGACGTTCGAGCGCGCCGAACTTATTTGCGAATATGCCGAACAATTCCATCTCCAATTCGAAGGACAAACTCTTGAGGCGGTTACACTCTCACTCGGTGTCGCGGTCTTCCCGGAGAATGGCTCCACGAGTGCGGCAATCTTGAAGGCTGCCGACGATGCGCTTTATCGCGCCAAGCGTGAAGGACGCGGCCGGGTAGTTGTGGCAAACTAGAAATCCTATCGCTGGGACGTTCTACGTTTGATTCAGGAATGCCGGTTTATTCTGATTCAGAGAAGGAGTACGACCATGAATGATAATGATGTGTCGAAATTCACCTGTAACAAATGCGGTGGTCATAAAT
>DATDRD010000333.1:0-2468 GCA_035291925.1 Anaerolineales bacterium | reverse complement strand
CCGCACATCCTGCCCGTAGATCTCACGGTCAAAATCGAGAAGATGCACTTCCACATTCGGTGTTTGTTTATCAGGCGTGAACGTAGGGTTGATCCCGATGTTGATTGCGGCGCGATGCACACTGAGCCGCTGCGCTGCGACTGAAGGGAGTGTCGAAGCGGAAGTCGAAGTGTCCCCCTGCAAATAAGCCCAGCACGCGTAAATCCCATTTGCCGGGATCATCTTCTCGTGTGAATAATCGATATTCGCGGTCGGCACATCAATCCTTTTGCCGCGCCCATCGCCATGGATCACGGGTCCGTGCAGGCTATATGGATGGCCCATCAAGCGCGCGGCCTCTGTGACATTCCCCGTAGAGATCAACTTCCGAATTTCTGTGGATGAGATCACGCCGCTTTCGTCGCTCAGAGCTGATGCTACTTCAACAGCATAATCCAGTTCCCGGCCAATCTCCGTCAAACGCATCACATTGCCTTCGCGGTTCTTTCCCAGTGCAGAGTCATACCCCAGTACAAGGTGCTTTAGACCAAGCCGCTCTTTGATTCGCGACATGAAATCCCGCGCGGTAATGTTGGCCACATCCATATTAAACGGATGGGTGATCACTACGTCCACACCCATTTCCCCGAGCAATTTCGCGCGCTCATCCGGCAGGGTGAGCATTTTGATATCCCCGCGCCCGAATACCTTTGCGGGATGTGGATCGAATGTTAATACGACAGAAGTCGCGCCGGTTGCATGCGCGCCCGTTGTTAGTATTTTTATGACCGCCTGATGACCGCGATGCACTCCGTCAAACACTCCCACGGTCAACCAGGAATTTTGCAGGGTGACTTCTTCGAGTGAGCGATAATGTTTCATATTTATAAATGTTTCCAGCGCCGTGGCCGGCGCTGGAATTAATTATATGCGCTTACTCAGTAGTAACTCTCGGCAGCGGTAAGAGCACAGTCTATTCTGAAGTGAAGAAGACTTTCTTCGGCTGCCAGGCGGGATTGCCATCCTCACCCACCACCAGTTCCATTAACGCTACGAGTTCACCCTGCGTACTGACGCCTCGTACACGACTGCCAAGTACCGCATCTGATTCGGCTTTCACGCGATGTCCATGGCGCACACCCTCAACATCATCAGGGCTAAGCTCGATTGCCGGCCAGTCACCCAGGGCTTCCGCGGCCGGAATAAGATATTGATACCAGTTCCCGGCATGGAATGATTCCTGCAATTTGCGCAGAGGCACGGCATCACGCAGGGAGAATCGCCCGCTCTTTGTACGGCGCAGACCTACGAGATACGCGCCGCAACCAAGTTTTTCACCAAGATCGTTCGCCAATGAACGGACATAAGTGCCCGACGAACAATGTACGTCGATCACAACTTCAGGCGGCGCCCACTCCAAAACTTCGAGGTGGTGGACGGTTATCTTACGCGGAGCCAGCTCCACATCCTCGCCCTGACGCGCCATTTCATATGCCTTGCGACCTTGCACTTTGACGGCAGAGTATGGGGGCGGGGTCTGCTCGATCTCACCGATAAAGGTCTTCAACACTTCCTCGAACTGAGATTCGGTCACATTGACAGGCTGGTTCGCCTGCGTCATTTTCCCGTCTGCATCGAAGGTATCGGTCCTTCCGCCCAGGCGAATAATGGCTTGATATCTTTTATCGGAAGCGGAAACGTATTCACTCAATCGAACTGCGGGGCCCACCAATATTACGAGCACACCCGATGCACGCGGATCAAGTGTGCCGGTATGCCCTGCGCGCCGCAAACCCGTTCCATTGCGAATGGCCTGCACCACATCGTGTGATGTTATCCCCACGGGCTTATCAACCACCAAAACCCCGGAGATTGCGTTTTTTACATCTTGACTGTTCACTGTCATTCCTCCTTATAACTAGGACGTTAATTATGCCACATTTTTCTGAATCTATGATGAGAGGCCAAGCATTTCCTCGGTAGTCTTTAGTACTACGCGTTGGATGTCGGTTAATCCGCCAGGAATATCTGCTCCCGCGGCTGCAGCGTGTCCCCCACCTTTGAAGTGTTTCGCGACTGGAGATACGTCAATGCCTGGTTCAAGTGCACGCCATGAGATCTTTACGTGTTTGTCGTCCTGTTCGACGAAAATCATACCTACTTTGTTCCCATCAATCGCAGAAATCAAGTTGATCAGATCTGCGTCGTCGTTGGCTCCGTAGCCTGAACGTTCGCGATCTTCCAAGGTGAGGGTGGCCCACACAATCCCATTCTTTTGTTCCAGGCTCGAAAGACCCGCGCCCCAATAGCGTGCCGCGGGATAGGATTTCTTGATCAGAGATTTCATGTACAGATCGGGCATATCCACGCCTGTTTCCATCAACTCCGCGCACGTCCGCAGTGCGGATGGGTTCGTGTTCGATGTACGGAAGCCAAGCGTATCCGTGATAATACCTGTCAGTAATGCTGCGGCGATCGGTTTGGTGATC
>DATDRD010000332.1:0-5098 GCA_035291925.1 Anaerolineales bacterium | reverse complement strand
GTGTGGGTCAGTCCACGAGTGGAATTGCCCTGAACAGATGAGCGCCCGACATTTCCAGTCGGGCGCTTTTTTTAGAAAAGGTATAATGAGTGCCGCTCAATCGGAACCACCGGACGAGAGCAGAAAGGAATTTGAATGTTTGGCCACCGCAAATACAAATTACTTCACGCCTTGATTGGCATCGTGTGGCTGGCTGCCGCATGCGGATCACCGTCTGAATCCCAGTCTGATATTTCCACAGCAGTTGCACAAACTGTGCAGGCACGTGATTCACTGACAGAAGTCGCAAGTATTCCGACAACTACACCTGAAATCAACACCGAGACTACCGTAACACCGGCAGCAACACCCACCAGCGCGCCGACACTTGTCTCTGCACCATCCGACCCGGATTGTATCAGTGCAACGCTGGTCGGTGAAACGCCGCCTGACGGGGTGATCCTGAAACCAGGAGAATACTTTTGGAAAACCTGGACATTCCAGAACACCGGCACCTGTGCATGGGATTCCTCCTACGAATTGATCTATTGGAGTGGTGATCTGATGGGTGGGCTTGTCTCCTACCCGCTCCCGGAGGTTGTCCTGCCCGGTGAACAAAAGGATATTACCATCTACCTGAAAGCGCCCGACACCGAAGGCACCTTTACAGGCTTTTGGCAGTTCCAGACGCCCTGGGATGCCAGCTTTGGAGCAGGTCCATATAGCGAGCCATTCTACGTGGAGGTGGTTGTTTCAAGTAAGGAAAAGCCCAAATACAGTATTACCGGTATTACTTATGAGGTGGTGCGTGACCCAGCCATAGGCTGCCCAACCAACGTGAGATATACAGTGCGCGCGACGATCACCGTGAACGGCCCATTTGATTTTGAATATTACTGGAATCAGAGTGATGGGAACGAGAGCGGCAAGAAAACCATGGAATTTACCGAGGCAGGATCTCAGACCATCGCGCGGGAATGGATGGTTGGCAAAGGCGACAGTCCCAACCCCCGGTGGATGACCGTCACAGTTACCATGCCCAAATACCAGGAATATGGTAAGGCATATATCCTGAACAATTGCCCATAAATGGCCAGCGAATACATGAGCCGGAGCACTTTGCTCCGGTTTTTTTGTGGGAACTCCGCAACTGCTTAAAGCGTCTAATGAATTGGCCCGTCTTATATGGAGGCACTTATGCATGTCACGCGTTTTAGAAAAATCATTTTCTTAATGTCTGCGCTGGTATCCATACTGGCATGCAGCCGTTTTGCTGCTCCCACACCACAACCCGCGGCAACGCTGAACGCCCTGTACACATCAGCCGCGCAAACGCTCGAGGCAATGTCCACGCAGGCGGCCATCCCATTGACCATACAACCATCGCCAACCGGAATCCTCACAATACCTACAGCCAGTCCCATCGTCTTCAATACCTTTACAGCCGTGCCACCGCTCCAACCCATCACCAGATGTGATGCGGCTTCTTTCGTAAGCGATGTTACCTACCCGGATGGTTCGATCGTAACTCGCGGGAGTCCATTTACCAAGACTTGGCGCATAAAAAACACCGGCACGTGCACGTGGTCGACCTCCTATGCCATTGTATTTGTGAGCGGAGAAAAGCTTGGGGCGCCGGATGCGATCTCACTGCCAGGCAGTGTTGGACCTGGCCAGAGCATCGATATTTCCGTTAATATGAGCGCGCCAAACGCAGAGGGCCGCTATCGTGGGAACTGGAAACTCCGCAACGCATCGGGCACCCTGTTTGGCGTGGGAGCATCGGGTGATTCGAATTTCTACGTGGATGTGAGCGTCAGTGGGTTTGTCGTTACCGGATACGATTTTGCTGCCAGTTTCTGTGATGCCAGCTGGAGGAACGACTCAAAGGACCTGCCATGCCCCGGAGCCGAAGGAGACAACAGGGGTTTTGTACTCATGCTCGATGCACCGAAAATGGAAGATGGCAACACAAAAGGCCCGGGCTTGATCACTTATCCCGAAAAATCGAATACCGGCTTTATCAAAGGGAAATACCCAGCCATTAATATCAAATCTGGCGATCGTTTCCAGGCGCTGATCGGTTGTGCGTACAAGGCAAATGACTGCAATTTGATATTCCGCCTCGAGTATCAAATCGGAAATGGCAATATCGGAAGCCTGGGACAGTGGCAGGAGGTGTATGAAGGCCGGTATTACTCTGTCAATATAGACTTGAGCTCATTGAACGGACAAAAGGTCAAGTTCATATTGACGGTCTTCTCAAACGGCTCCTCACATGAAGATTTCGCCCTCTGGGTCAACCCGCGTATCACGAGTCATAGCGCCCAGGCGCCCACTGCGACACCGACGTCCACCCTTCCTGCAACGGCAACTGCCACTGCAACGCCGTCTCCCACAAGCACTGCCACCGCAACACCTACCTCCACGCCATGACCCGGGCGCGCAGTTACATACTGCACTTGCAGTATAATGATCTGGAAGTACCTGCAAAATAAGTACTTCCAGTCCCTATTTCTGACCGCTCTCATGGAGGTAACCGTATGTTTGTTCGAAAATTGTCGCGGACATCATCCCTGACCTTGCTTGCCGCCGCTCTACTCCTCGCAGGATGCAATATGGGAGCTACTGCTGAGCCAACGGTCGATGTCAACGCGATCAACACTGCGGCGGTCGCGACTGCCATGGGACAACTCTCCGCGCAACTTACTCAAACCGCGCTTGCTGCGCCATCCCCCACGCCACTTTCTACAGTTACTCTCGCGCCTCTTCCCACTTCGGCGTTGCCCACAGTGAATACAGGGGCGATCCCAACTTTGTCTTTTAATACCACTCCAGTCGCTGGATTCACACAACTTGCATCACCCGCAGCTCCTGCAGCCACCACTTCCCTGGGAGATTCCTGCAACAACAGCGCCTACGAAGCGGATGTCACCATCCCTGATGGAACAGTCATGAAACCCGGTGAAGATTTCACAAAAATCTGGAAGATAAGAAACACGGGAACCTGTACTTGGGATGAGGGATATACTTTTGTCTTTGTTGGGGGCGACAAGACAATTGACCCTCGTAATTTTGAATTCCAGAAAGAGAGTGACTTCGTAGCAGGCGGAGAAGCCATCGACATTGCCATTAAGCTGACTGCCCCTATGGCGGAGGGCAAATACCAAGGAAACTGGCGTATGCGAAGCGACTCTGGCACCTATTTCGGCGAAACTCTTACTGTAGTTTTCGAAGTTAAGAAATAACTGGGCAGTTAGAATGGAGGTTCCATGAAACTAAAACCGATCGTTACCGTCATCTTCATCTCCATGTTGATCGCTGCATGTGGTCCTTCCCCTGCATCGGAGGAGCCTACGCCCGACATTGCCGCTGTGCGCACCTCCGCGGCAAGTACGGTCGTTTCACAGTTCACACTGACTGCCGCGGCGTTCACGCCCACAGTCTCCTTGCCAACTGAGACATCCGCCCCACTGCAAACTGCGACAGCCACATCGCAACCCCTTGCACAGGTAACCAATGCCTCAGGGACCACTGTTGCACTCTGCGACCTCCTTTCCATTGAGCCCGCCACTGTGGATGTGAACATACCGGATAACACAGTCATGACGCCGGGCCAGGATTTCATCAAAACGTGGAAAGTGAAGAATAACGGTTCATGTCCGTGGGGAGCCGGCTATAAACTTGTCTATGCCGGCTATACTAATCCAATGTCCGGGCAATTCCAGCCATTGACCGAGGTCGTTCAACCCGGTCAGGAAGTGGAAGTCTCAGTCCAATTCCAGGCTCCCGATGAAGCAGGCGAATATTTGAGCGCATGGCAGATGTCCAATCCTGCAGGAGTGACCTTCCCTAAGATCATCTTCGTGAAGATCATTGTGCAATAAGCGTTTGTGAATCTCGATCTCAAACAAGCCATCAAGGACAAAGCACGCCAGCTGGGATTCATCCTGGCTGGCGTGACGACTCCTGAACCACCTCCGCACTACTCCACATTTGAGAAATGGCTCGCACAAAACCATCACGGCACGATGGATTACCTCGCCAAAGAACGTTCACGCCTCCGCCGCGCCGACCCGCTCAAGATTCTTCCCGAATGTAAATCCATCCTTGTATTGGCAACTCCATATTCATCCCCCTTGCATCCCCCCATTTCCGCTCAGCAAGCGCGCCATGGGAATGCAAATTTTCCGGCGGAGATGGGGGGACAGGAGGGGGGCCGGGGCAAAATCGCCTCCTACGCTTGGGGAGACGACTATCATGACATCCTTCCTGCGCGGATGAAGGAACTCGTTCAATCTATCGAGGAGCAGGTCGGGGGTCCGGTAAAGAGCCGCTGGTATACCGATACAGGTCCGATCCTTGAACGCGATCTCGCCCAACGCGCGGGCATCGGCTGGATCGGCAGGAACACCTGTCTGATCCATCCAAAGCATGGTTCTTATTTCCTGCTTTCGGAAATCCTGCTCGATCTGGCTCTCGAGCCCGATTCCCCTTTCGTCACCGATCACTGCGGCACATGCAGGCGTTGTATCGAAGCCTGTCCCACGGATTGCATCCTCCCGGACCGTACGATCGACGCGCCGCGTTGCATTTCCTATCTCACCATCGAACTCAAAGATGACATCCCAACTGAACTGCGCGAAAAAATTGGTGATTGGGTTTTTGGATGTGATATCTGCCAGATGGTCTGCCCGTGGAATCGATTCGCAGGAGAAGGCGATCCTGCACTTGGGAGTGAAGATCCGCATCCCTCCCTGACCGAGGAGCTGGTCATTACAACTCAGGAATTTAATCAGCGCTTCAAGCGGAGTCCCGTCAAACGCGCCAAGCGACGCGGTTACCTGCGGAATGTTGCAGTTGCGCTCGGCAACACGGGCGATATGCACGCGCTCCCTGTTCTGCAAAATGCATTGAATGACGAAGAACCAATGATTCAAGAACACGCAAAATGGGCAATAGAAAAGATTACATCGCGCTGAGCGGAGAGTTGAGACGCAAAGCGTCGAAACCCGCAGACGAAGCGCAAGTTTGCACGAAAAGCGCACTTCGTCTGCGTTCCTCCCCTTCGACTTACACTCAGGGCCGTCACTTCGCTCAGCGCGAAGAATAAGGATAT
>DATDRD010000331.1:0-2520 GCA_035291925.1 Anaerolineales bacterium | reverse complement strand
CCCTGCGAATGTCTGTTAGTTATGGCTTCAAAAACGTCCATGTCTCCTCCGTTCTATTGATACAATTGTAGTTCAGGTTCTTACGGAGACGAAATGAAAGTCTATTACTCTGAAGCACATCGCAAACATGCACCCCCATTTGAAGTATTCGATGGCGGCCTGCGTGTGCCATACCTTGAAAACCCTGATCGCATGGATCGGATCCTGAACGCGTTACGCGGGACTGATTGGGCTGAGGTCACTGAGCCAACGGATTTCGGCCTGGACCCCATCTACGCAGTACACGATAAAGACTATGTGGACTTCCTCGCTTCTTCCTGGACCGAGTGGCTGGCCACTGATTCCCAGGATAAATCCGCGCTGCTGCCTGCCACCTTCGCGCTTCGGCGTCACCCCCAAAAGCCGGCGTCGCTGCTTGGACGCGCGGGCTATTACATGATGGACTTAAGCGCCTGTATCGTGGAAGGCACGTATCAGGCCGCGCTGGCTGCTGCAAATTGCGCGTTGAGCGCCGCGCAAGCAGTAGCGCGTGGAGAACGATCTGCGTTTGCATTGTGCCGTCCACCCGGGCATCACGCGGGAAAGGATTACGCGGGCGGATATTGTTTCATCAACAACGCCTCCGTCGCGGCAAACTGGCTTTCATCAGAAGGCAAAGTAACGGTGCTGGATATTGATTATCATTGCGGCAATGGCACGCAGGATATTTTCTATGAACGTGAGGATGTGCTGACGATTTCCATCCATGCTGACCCCAATTTTGAATATCCACATTTCGCAGGGTACGCAGAAGAGCGCGGCAAAGGGAAGGGACTCGGCTTTCACCATAACTTTCCGCTGCCGGCGGGCACAGATGACGCGGCCTATCTCAACACACTTGACCTCGCGCTTGAATTGATCCGTGAATTCAAACCTGTATATTTGGTTGTCTCTGCGGGCATGGATATTTATGCGGACGATCCGCTTGGGAAAATAAAAGTAACCAGAGAGGGAATCAAAGAGATCGGGAAGCGCGTAGCTTCACTTGCGGTTCCTACGGTGATTGTGATGGAGGGTGGCTACAACAACGAAGCGCTTGGAAGGAATGTTATCGGACTTTTAGGAGAGTTCAAATGAAGGTATACGGGATCATTTTATTGATCTTCCTGTTTATTTCCGCCTGCGCGCCTTTAACCGAAGAACCGGCAACTCCGACTGCTACAGCCGCATCGACAAAAACATCCACCGGGACATTGACGCTCACACCGACAGAAACACGCACACCGACACCAGCATTCACACCCACAATCACAGCGACCCCCACATTTGCGTTTCCAACCGTTACAGTCAACAAGCAGGCACATTGCAGATACGGGCCGTCCGTTGCCTATCTCCACGCGGCGGATCTGTACCCGGGAGATGTTGGAACCGTGCGCGGGCGATATATCCATGGCAACTGGCTGTATATCAAATTCGACAAATTGAATTATTTCTGCTGGGTCGCGCCATCGGTGGTGGATGTGGTTGGAGATGTTTCGACTGTGGCCTATAAGGAACTCAATCTACAGTCCATCGGCAGCAACATGTACGGTCCGCCAAAAAATGTGACTGCTGTCCGGGATGGGAACAAGGTCACCATCAGCTGGGAGCAGGTGAAAATGACACTGGACGACGACCGCGGCTATTTGCTGGAATTATTCGTCTGTCAGGATACCATCTATATGTGGTGGACAGACTCCTATCCCGACCAATACTCCACCAGTTATACTATCAGAGATGAAACGGGATGCGCCGAGCCCTCCTCAGGAAAACTCTACACCGTTGAAAAACACGGATTTTCCGAGCCTGTAAACATACCCTGGCCCCCGCCGTAAGCGGAGAACTGCCTGGTATTTCGAAGAAACCACGCCTCGCCGCATCAGGCTTCGATGTTCCTATCACCGATTTGCATGGCAAGCGCGATCGCCCCCAGGCTTCCCGACTGAGTCCCCAACCCCGGCGGAACGATGTAATCATCAATATTTTCCAAAATACTCTTGCTGGCTACATACCCATTCAATAATTTATGGACTCTCCGGCAAACTTTAGGAAACAGGAACTCACGCTGCATCACTCCCCCACCCAGGATGATTTTCCTGGGAGACAGGACCAGGATGTAGTTCATCAATGCTGATGCGATGTAATCCGCTTCGATATCCCAGAACGCATCATTCTCAGGGACATTTGCTCCCGTTAGACCAAGTCGCTTCTCGATGGCGGGTCCGCTGGCGAGGCCCTCGAAGCAGTCGCCGTGGAATGGACAACATCCATTAAACGGATCCAGTTCGCGGCTGTGCGGGATGCGGATGTGTCCCATCTCAGGGGTGAGCAAACCCAGCAATGGTTTTCCATCCTGGATATATCCGCCGCCGATCCCGGTCCCGATTGTGAGATATAAGGAGGGATCGAAGCCTTTGCTGGCGCCCCAGACAGATTCCCCCAGCCCGGCGGCATTGACATCCGTATCAAGAGCGATCGGCACATCCAAACCGCGTTGTAACG
>DATDRD010000330.1:0-2719 GCA_035291925.1 Anaerolineales bacterium | reverse complement strand
CCTGCTCGGCAAACCATTGCGCGTTGGCAAGATCGCGGCGAAGGCGGGCTTGCAATCCCATTACTCCCTGTTCACGGATGAGACACCACAATTTGAGCGCGCGAAAACGCCGCCCAAGAGGGATGCCCCAGTCACGGAGGTTCTTCACGCGGCTATCCACCGCGCTTTGCAGATAGCTTGGATTCGTGCTCATCACCCGCACGAGATGCTCCGGATCGCGCACGTAGTAAACCGAACAATCGAATGCCGCGCCTAGCCATTTATGCGGATTGAACACCAGCGAATCAGCAGACTCGATCCCCTCCCACATCCAGCGGCACTCGGGCAGGATCATTGCCGAACCTGCCAATGCCGCGTCCACATGCAGCCACAATCCGTGTTGGCGGGCCACCTCCGCAATCGCTTTGACGGGATCAAGCGCGGTGGTCGTGGTGGTACCCGTCGTGGCAACAACGGCGCAGGGAGTGAAACCATGCTCAAGGTCGGCTTGAATCGCTTCATCCAGTGCCCCGGGCTGCATCGCATAATTCTCATCAACAGGGATCGCGCGCAGATTCGCGCGGCCAAACCCGGCAAGCAGCGCGGCCTTTTCCACCGAGCTATGGCTGTGACTGGAAACATAGATGATTAATGGCTGCGCTTCGCCCTGCAAGCCACCGCGTGCCAGGGAGTACCTCGAAGCGCGCTCGCGGGCGCATAAGAGGGCGACCAAAGTGCTGGTCGAGGCGGTATCCTGGATTACCCCACTCCAGGAATCGGAGAGGCCAACCATCTGGCGCACCCAATCCGTAACCACTTCCTCCAGCTCGGTCAACGCCGGGCTGGATTGCCAGGAGAGCCCGAGTACACCCAATCCCGTGCTGAGATAGTCGCCCAACACGGATGACAATTCCCCATTGCCCGGAAAGTAGCCAAAGAAATTCGGGTGCTGCCAGTGAGATAAACCGGGCAGGATGATCTGTTCGAGATCGTCGAAGATGCCCTCGAATGTTTCGGGCTGAACAGGCGGCGTGGACGGGAACTGCGCGCGCACTGCGCCCGGCTCAACTGGCGACCTGACAGGAAGATCGGCTACCCGGGCTCGATAATCTGCGATCCAATCAATGAGTTGATGACCGATTCGCCGAAACTCTTCAGAGTTCATAAATGGACCTCTTCCGTGATGAAATCCGCTCCCAACGCTTAACTCGGTACAATGCTTATTTTTGATCCTTCGCCAGTGTGGTCTTATGTCCCGCCGCCTGGTTTTCCAACAGCTCCAACACAAAGCACAAGGACGATAAACGATTGAGATAGCGCTGTAGATCGGGGTTTGTAATTTCCCCTGCGTCGAACAATTCAACCACACGCCGTTCCGCGCGTCGAATGATCGTCCGCGCCAGCGAAAGCGCTGCGCCAGCGACAGAGTCACCCGGCAGGATGAATTCCTTTGGCATCTCCACAAGTTTGCTCAGCGCGTCGGTTTGCTCTTCAAGCCATGCGATGCGCGCAGAATCGATAAACCGGAATTGCTCTGCGTTTTCAGGGGTAGCAGCGACTTCAGCCATGAGCCTGTATAAATCGCGTTGAGCGTGGAGCAGGATCGCGCCCGAGTGTGGATCAGCACATTGAGCGCGCGCCAGCCCGAGGGCTGCGGTTGATTCATCCAGCGTCCCCACAGCTTCAATGCGCGCGTGATACTTCGCCACCCGTCCCTCGCCCAATAGATTCGTGGTCCCATCATCGCCTTTGGACGTGTAGAAAGTCATATCGTCATTATAACCAAAGTGTGCCTTATCCACAGGATCGCTTCGCTTATAATCGAAGGATGCTCAAGCCTGTTCATGACGAGATCACGCGCAACGCACTCGCGGGGAATTTCAGCGATCGGGCGCTGGGGGCCATCATCGCCGCCAATCTCAGTCAGGATAGATTGCTCGCCTTGATCGGTCACGATGAATATCACTTTGATGGCAACGCCTTCGCTCAATCGTATGCGTATCTCGAAGAGCAGCGCGCCCTCACGGTCTCCTCTCTCGAAGCCAGTGACGTTGGCTCTGCATGGTCTGCCTTTGGAAGATTGATCCACACCGCGCAGGATTTTTACGCGCACAGCAATTACATCGATCTGTGGCTTGCCTGCCAGCCGGACGGAGCGCTTCCGACTCCGGCTGAAGTTGACCCTCTTGACGAAGATTTAATCGACACCCGTGCGCTGCGCTCCGGCAGGATCTATCTTCCGCTCGACGCCTTATATTTTATCCGTGCCTTCAGGCCGATTGCTTTGCGTCTGTTGCCGCGCGATTCGCACGCATGGATGAATCTTGATTCAGCCGAACAAGGTCCCAACTTTAAATATGCCTTCCAGGCAGCAGTGAAAAGAACGAAGATCGAGTTGGATAAAACAGTATCCCATCTTCCGCAGGATTTGTTAAAATTGTTCGTTGATATGTAGAGGCAGCCTGCCTGCCGCCCTGGACAGGATATCCCGGAGGAAAAAAACATGCCAAAGCATAAAAGCAAAAATACATCCACGTCATCCTTTGGCTCGCCAGGGCGCGAGGGACACGACTCGTCGGCGTTCTATAACGGGCGGCTATACACGAATCAGCCTCATGCCAAGTCCGAGGCGTATGTCGAGAATCCGATTGATGAAATGGATGTCATCATCAATCATACATCTGAAGAGATGAAGGAACTGCCCGATTGTTCTGTGCATCTCATGGTCACATCGCCGCCC
>DATDRD010000329.1:0-7437 GCA_035291925.1 Anaerolineales bacterium | reverse complement strand
TCGTAAATAATGGGCGACTTGAGCAAATCCTTGATCTTTTCGAGGTCGAGCTGCTTGAATTCATTCCACGGCGTAACGACGATCAGCGCATCACAGTCCTGGGCCATTTTATAAGCATCGTCGAAGATCTCAACCGCTGGCATCAACGGAGCGGCGACCTGGCGCGCCACCGGGTCATACCCGCGCACCTTCGCGCCCGCGGCAACGAGGGCATTGGAGATATCCACTGAGGGGGCATCGCGCATGTCATCGGTGTTCTCTTTGAAGGCCAGCCCAAGCATACCGATCATCTTGCCTTTCAAACTGCCACCCAACAATTCTTCAACATGTTTGGCAACCGCCTTGCGGCGATCATAGTTAACATTCACCACCTCGTTCAAAATACGTGGATTGAGCCCCTTTTCCTTCGCCATATAAGCCAGCGCCTGCACATCTTTCGGGAAGCACGATCCGCCCCAGCCCAAACCAGCATCCAGGAAATAACGGCCGATACGCGCATCGTAGCCCATGCCCGCCGCAACTTCCTTTACATCCGCGCCATATGCCTCACAAACATCAGCCAGTTCGTTAATGAACGAAATCTTCGCGGCAAGGAAGGCATTGCTGGCATATTTGATCATTTCGGCAGTACGCAGGTCTGTGATGACAATGGGGGCGCGTAATGGCAAATGTAACTGCGCGACTTTGTTCGCGGCGTCTTTATCCAGCGAGCCGATCACATTGCGGTGAGGGCTCATGAAATCTGCGATAGCCGAGCCTTCGCGCAGGAACTCCGGACAGGACACCACGGCAAAGTCAATCGCCTTGGGCTGGGCCCTTTTTACGATATCGGCAACCCAGTCTCCGGTCCCAATCGGAACCGTGGACTTGTTGATGATGATGAGCGGCGCAGTCATGTTCTGGGCAATCGAGCGCGCGGCGGAGTCCACGTATTGCAGGTCCGCATTGCCATCCACGCCTGAGGGAGTACCAACGGCGATAAAAGCAAACTCCGCGCCCTTCAACGCCTCCGCATAGGATGTGGTAAAAGATAGCCTTCCAGCTTTTACATTGCGTTTCACCAGTTCCTCCAGACCTGGCTCATAAATGGGCATAATGCCTTTCTTGAGATTCTCGACGCGCTTTTCATCCACGTCGAGAGCAACCACGCGGTTGCCCAGATCGGCGAAACAGGCTGCAGTCACCAGACCCACATACCCAACGCCGACGACACAAATTTGTTTCATGTTGTTTTACCTCTTTTTATGTCAGATTATTCAGCAACAGCCGCCTGACTCAGGGATCGGCCATGCTATGCAAGACCCAAATGAATGAAATAGGTTACGCTTCAGCAAGGAAATTATTGCGACCGCCTGCTTATCTTTTCAAATGTCTCATTAATAATATCCAAAAAACTTTGCACATGGATCGGCTTCGACACATAACCATCGCAACCCGCTTGCATGGCGCGCTTGCGGTCCTGCGGCAGTGTGTGTGCGGTCAGTGCATACAACGGTATGGACTTTGTTGCTTCATCAGACTTCAACTTCTGCGAGGCGGTCCACCCATCCATCTCAGGCATGCCCAAATCCATCAGAATCAAATCAGGCTTCTGCAAACGCGCTGCGTCCACACCGTCCCGCCCATTGACCGCAAGGAAAACATCATAACCGGCGCGCTCCAGCACAAAGCGCACGAGTTCGTAATTATCCATGTTATCTTCGACGATCAAGATGCGTCCCTTGCTCATGCCAAACTAAATATACCGCGTCTCAGGCCATCGGGCAATGCAGAAGAAGTGCAGCGCGCCAGACCTTGCAAAGCTACAAACTGAACGGAACATGCCAATCGCATTGGAAAATCCTCTATAATAAGGTGCGATATCCTGCCCGCAAGATATAACCATGAAAATTCTCTTCGTAGCAGACTGCCGCTCTCCCATTGCACAAAACTGGATCCGTCACTTCGCCGCTCGCGGTGATGAAATATATCTGGCATCCACATTTGCCTGCCCTGCGGGTGTGGACTTCCCGATTAACGGCCTTGAGATCATACCCGTGGCTTTTAGTGCGCTAAAAAAGGCGAATCAACGCCCGGGCAGCGCCTCCGCCCGGACCCTCGGCCTGCGTACCGTTTTCAAACAGTGGTTCGGCCCCCTGACGATTCGCGGCGCGGCTCAAAGGTTGCGCGGACTCATCCAGCAAATAAGGCCGGATCTCATCCACGCCATGCGGATTCCGTACGAAGGTATGCTAGCCGCGGACGCGTCGACCGGCAGGCCTTTAATCGTCTCAACCTGGGGCAACGACTTCACTTTGCACGCGCCATCCACCGGCCTGATGAGCCATTACACACGCTGGACAATGCAAGTCGCGGACGCACTCCACACAGATTGTCACCGCGACCTTCGGCTGGCAAGGGAATGGGGATTCAGCGTGGAAAAACCCGGTTTGGTCATCCCGGGCAACGGCGGAGTACGGAGCGATGTTTTTTATCCGCCCGCAAAACCTGTTGAAGAGCCTGTCGTCATCAACCCGCGCGGCTTTCGTCCCTACGTTCGCAACGATATGTTTTTCAAGGCCATTCCACTTGTCCTGGCCAGGCAACCCAATGCAAAATTTTTCTTTGCTTCGATGGCTGGCGAATCACAGGCCACGCAATGGATCCGGGAACTGAATATCAGCCACGCAGTCCAATTGCTGCCTCCACTGCCCCATGCCAAAATGGCAGAAGTCTTTCGCTGCGCCCAGATCGTTGCCTCCCCAAGCATTCACGACGGCACGCCCAACACCCTGCTCGAAGGTATCGCCTGCGGATGTTTCCCTGTGGCGGGCGATCTCGAATCTATCCGTGAATGGATCACGCCGGATGAGAATGGCTTGTTGTTTGATTCTAACAACCCGCAATCCATTTCGGATGCAATTGTATCTGCGCTGGAAAACAAAAACCTGCGGGAAAAAGCCGCAGGGTTGAATCAAAAAATCATCGCCGCACGCGCGGAGTATAAGCAAAATATGCAGAGGGCAGAAGAGTTTTACGAACGGGTAAAGAAGTAAACACGTAGACAGGTAGACAGGTAGACAGGTAGAAGAATCATTTACCTGTTTACTTGTATACCTGTTACTTCAGCCTTCCCGAGGCGCGCGCATATCCTCAAGTCTCTGGCGCAATTCGATCTTGCGCTCATCCGCCGCATGACGGACTTCGTAGAAGAAGTTTTGTCCGCGCTCGCGCAGGCGACTCCGCAACAGTTCGCCTGATGCCGGGGCCATCAACAATGCAATCGTCGAACCAACCAATCCCCCAACCGTAACCCCTATCAGGAAGCCAAACATTCGGTTCATATCAGTTCTCCTCTTAAATGTTATTACGAGTTTTCGGGAGGCAATCGATCGCGAGTGGGAGATTGCTTGGTCGGGAAGAACAACCTTCTCGCAATGACGGGATTATTCTAAAATTATTATACTGCTTATTGCCAAAATGATTCAAATTTCTGGTGGGCGGAATGTAACCTGAAACCAATATCGATGACAAAACTCTTATGGATTACCGTAGGCGAAAAATGAATTTTGTGGAATAATCAAAGCGCCGCGCGTATCCGCCCTGCGTGAACGCGACGGCATGATCTTAAAGCTGTAAAAGTCGCGGCAAATAAGCGGGCGGCCGCACCAAACGGCTCCTACCCTATCGGAGGATACCATGTCTACACCAGCACCTGTTTCCACCAGCGCGCCTGCCGCGCGCAAAAGAGTAACCACACTTACCTTCCGCCAGAAGAAGGAGCGCCGTGAGCCGATCACCATGCTCACCGCCTACGATTATCCCACCGCCATGGCCATGGACAAGGCTGGAGTTGATTCCATCCTTGTCGGCGATTCGCTTGCGATGGTCGTGCTCGGCTACGACAACACGCTTCCTGTCACCATGGAAGAGATGCTCCACCACTGCCGCGCCGTTTCGCGCGGCGCAAAGACCGCGCTTCTTGTTGGCGACATGCCTTTTATGTCATACCAGGTGTCAGTGGAGGAAGCCACGCGCAACGCGGGCCGCTTCCTGCAGCAAGGCAGCATGGACGCGGTCAAACTCGAAGGCGGGCGTGAACGCGCGGATGCCATCCGTTCCATCACGGGCGCCGGGATTCCCGTCATGGGGCATCTCGGTCTCACACCGCAATCCGTCCATCAACTCGGCGGATTCCGCGCGCAGGGCAAGACTGCGATCGCCGCGAAACGCCTCCTGGAAGATGCAATGATCCTTGAAGAGGCAGGCTGCTTTAGCATCGTGCTTGAATCAGTCCCTGCACGGCTTGCCGAATTGATTTCAAACAGAATTTCCATTCCAACCATTGGCATCGGCGCAGGCGCGGGCTGCGATGGACAGGTTTTGGTCACCCATGACCTGCTTGGCTTGTTCGATCGCTTCACGCCCAAGTTCGTCAGGAAATATGCGGATTTCCATTCGGAGATGCAGAGGGCTTTTGCTGATTACATCGAAGATGTGGAGACCAAACGCTTCCCCGCCCAGGAGCATACGGTTGAGATGGATGACGCCGAGTGGGATGCGTTATTGAAAGAAATCAATCACAGACACTAGCACCTGAAGCTGGTGCAGGTGTAAATACAGATGAACACAGATATTCTTATTGTCGGCACGGGCGCGCTCGCGACTCTCTTTGCCGCGCGGCTTGCGCAGGCGGGACGTCACATCACCATGCTCGGCACATGGCAGGAGGGATTGAGTGCCTTGGGCAAAAACGGCGCGCGCATGCTGGATGCCAATGGGAACGAATATCAATTTGATGTCCAGGTTACAAACAATCCACGCGAATGTGCTGGAATAAGATACGCACTGGTCCTGGTCAAAGCCTGGCAAACGGAACGCGTTGCGCGCCAGTTGGCGGAATGTCTCCCGGAAGACGGAGTCGCGGTGACTCTTCAAAATGGACTCGGCAACCGCGAAACACTCGCTCAAAGCCTGGGCCTGGATCGCGTTGCCCAGGGCACGACCACCGCTGGCGCGACCCTGCTCGGCCCGGGTTTGGCGAGGGCAGGCGGAGAGGGGATCATCTCGATTGAACGGCACCCGGCCTTGGGTCCCATCGAAGAGGCGTTGAGGGCCGCACAGTTCAATGTGCATATCGTTGAGGATGCGCAATCACTGATCTGGGGCAAACTGGTCATCAACGCGGCGATCAACCCCTTGACCGCGCTGTTGCGAGTCCCAAACGGTCAATTGCTGGAACGGCCATCCGCGCGTAAGATGATGAGTTCACTGGCGCATGAGGCCGCGCAGGTAGCCAGCGCGGAAAAGATCAATTTGCCGTTCAGAGATCCAATCGCAGCGGCTGAAGAGGTGGCGCGCAAGACCGGTGCAAACCACTCTTCGATGTTCCAGGATGTGCTGCGCGGCGCGCCAACGGAGATCGACGCGATCTGCGGGGCAGTGGTAAAAGCCGCGCAAAAGCACCACATCCTTACACCTGCCAACTGGGCCTGCTGGAATCTGGTTAAGGCTTTGGTCAATTAACTTGATTAAGCGTACTTGAACGCGCTTCATTAGATAGAGGGGGGTGACATTCTTCCACCAAGTTGGTGCGTTTTGTTGTATTACCCCAAATTCATTGCATGGTAAGATACAAGTAAACTAATGCAGTTTTCGGAGGTCACTCATGCCCAGGTGGCTTATGTTCACCCTGCTTTTTGGATTAATAGTATTCCCCTCCGCAGCAGGTGCACAGGGAGGGACAAAACTGGAGTCGATCAATATCGAATTCTGGTCGGAATACGACCAGCCGAGCATGCTCGTCATTACCGAATTTGGCGTATCGCAGGATACGCCGCTGCCTGCCAAAGTGACGATGCGTTTTCCAAAAGAAGGGAACCTGATCGCTGTCGCAGTTGAAAGCAACGGCAGCCTGTTCAACACAGATTTCGAAGGTCCGGTGGAACAGGGGAACTGGCAAACCATCACCTTGAATGTGCAGTCTTACGACCTGCACCGTATCGAGTATTACGAGCCGCTGAAGCGTGAGGAGAACCAGCGCCTGTTCAAATATCAGTGGTTTGGCGATTATTATGTGAAACAATTCAACCTCAACGTGCTTGTCCCTGCCGACAGCACAAACCTCGTTGCCATCCCGCCACTATCAAACACAGAGATTTCCGCAAACAATGTGCACCTGACGGGCAGCATCAGCCGGAGTGAAATGAAGATGGGGAAATCATTCGAGTTCGATCTCAGCTATGAACGGACATCCGATGCCCTCACGGGCTCGAATCAGACCAATCAAGTTCAGCCATCAGAACCCATCGGGCCTGAGACGCCCGGGCGCATATCCGTGGATCGATTGCCCTGGTTGATCGGCGGCATGGGGCTGGCATTGATCGCAATTGCTTTATGGGCCTACTGGCGCTCCACACAGGCAAATGAGGATAAACCGCGTCGACGCCGCCCTCATCGCCCACAGGAGACCAGGGATGGACAGATCTATTGTCATGAATGCGGCGCGCGTGCGCAGCCTGGCGACCGCTTCTGCCGCACGTGCGGAAGCAGGTTGAGAGTCGAATAAATAACGGGAGCAGTTCGAAGGAAGAACGAGGCGGATCTTGATCCTCGGCGTACCATACATCGTTCCTATTTACTTCATCTATGGCCTGGCCTTTTTCAGCATGGGCCTGCTGGTCGCTATAGAAGGAGGCCGTGCATCTGATGTGCGTTTGCGCAGAGCGCTGCCTCCACTGGCAGGCTTCGGCCTGGTACATGCCGCGCACGAGTGGATGGAGATGTACGTGCTCATGGGCCATCCCACCACCAACCTGGAATTGTCGATCATGTGGGGAATACAACTGGCAACCCTTGCTTTCTCCTTTATTTCGCTGGCAGCCTTCGGGAGTTTTCTTTTGGCCGACACCGAAATCACGAGACGGCTGCTCCTGTTGATCCCGCTCGGGCTTCAAGCCATCTGGGTTTTCGGGCTTTATAACTTTCGCGGGCAATATGCCGGTGAAATGTTGTGGGATGTCGCGGATGTGTGGACACGCTACACTCTGGCGATGCCCGCGTCGCTTCTGACTGCCATTGGTCTGGTCGTACAACAACGGGCGTTCCGCCGCTCGGGGTTGATCCGCTTCGGGCGGGACGCGTTGTGGGCAGCCATCACCTTTGGCTGGTACGGTCTGTTCGGGCAATTATTCACGCGCAGCACACCCTTGTTTCCCTCCACAGTTTTGAACCAGGAATTATTCATCAACCTTTTTGGCTTTCCGATCCAGTTGTTCCGCGCGGCGATGGCAGTCGCCGCAGCATTTTTCGTGATCCGTTTTCTGCGCGCTTTTCAAGTGGAAACAGATAGAAAGATCGCCCAACTGCAAACCGCCCAATTGGAGGAATCCCAGCAGCGCGAAACCTTGCGCGGTGAATTGTTCCGCCGTGTGGTCTCCGCACAGGAGGCAGAACGCC
>DATDRD010000328.1:0-2732 GCA_035291925.1 Anaerolineales bacterium | reverse complement strand
AAGCTGCAAAAAATGGCTGAGGTTCTGCGTGAAGTCTCCACGCCGCCCGAAGTGGCTTTCATTGAGCAATTACTCGACGCGCCCGATGATTCAGCCGTTGAGAAAATGCTGGAGGACAATAAAGACCTGATCAACGATCAGTTCATGGAAGCATTAATTGGATTGGTTGGACAGGTGGATGCAGCTGCAGGACAGGGAAACGCCGAAGCCAAAGCCCTGGGTGAGAAGTTGAGCAAGGTCTATAGAACCGCGTTGAAATTCTCGATGAAAAAGAATATGAGATGATCAAAAAACGGGTTCCATGCGGAACCTATTTGCGAACCCCCTCAAACAAATCTGTTTCCACTTTTCTTCCACCATTCACAAGGCTATACGCGCGGTAGAACGTGCCTTGCATTGCAAGGACAGCGACCGCCGCGTCTTCGTGCATTTCGGCCAGCTTGCCCAGCGTCGCCAATTGACTTCGGTGGCATTGAATGGCGCGCCACGCGGCATGGCAATGCGCGGCCATGTCAATCCGCGTGGTGATCATCCATTCCTTCCACGCCACTTCGCCGCGCAACTGGTCATCCACTGGGAAGGTCATATCGCCTACGAAAGGTGCGACGAGGTTGATGAAGTTTTCTGAATCAACCATGTAATAGAGTTTCAAAACGCGGTGCGCAGGGAGGTTTTCAGGATCTTTGTAACCCGGATCCGCCGCGCAGACGATTGCGGCACTGGCGAATTGTCCAACCGCGACATGATCGGGATGGCCATAGTTTCCATCAGGAGGAAACGTAACAAGCACCTGCGGCTGAACGCGGCGAATGTGCGTGACGATTTTGCCAACCGCCTCGGCGTGATGCGCTTGATCCACGTCGCCATCCAGATAATCGAGGAAGGAGAGTCCCTTTATGCCGAGTTCTTTTGCGGCATTCTCCAGCTCCCGGGTGCGGAGCTGGCCGACTCGCTCCAGGCCGGGATTCTCCTCCGCAGGACCGAACCAACCTCTCTCCCCGCGTGAAGCGCAGACGCAGTATGTCTCAACCCCTTCCGCAGAGTATTTCGCGAGGGTGCCACCCATCCCCATCGATTCGTCATCCGGATGAGCAAAGACTACAAGTAGTTTCAAGGTACTCGTCAAATGGCTGACTCTTTATTCGTGTGCCTGCCCCCAGACACGTCGGAATTCTTCCATGAACTGTTCTGCAATATCGGCATCATAGATAATCAGGAGGTTTTCATCATTTCTTTCCTCAGCGCTCCTGGAAAAATTATAAGAACCGAGCGCGACGATCTTTTCATCAATCACAAAAACCTTGTGATGCATCTGCCCGTCGATGCCGTCGATCAGTACATCCAACTCCGCTTGCTGGAACGGATCGAACTCCGTGCCCTGATTCGATGAAATCTGTCCTTCGTCCATCACGCCTGCAACGGTCAACCCCGCCTCAGCCTTTGCGCGGACGATGTCGCCCAACTCGTTTGCGGTAAACGAAAAGGCCAGGAAGTGAATACTTTGCTCCGCGCTGTTCAACAAAGGGACAAGCGCGTTGAGCACGCCATCATCCGGTGAAAAGAAGACAAGGATGCGAGTCTCACCTATCGTCACAATGGGATTCGGCGTCTTCGGGATCACAGTTTCGCCGAAGGCATGCTCAATGAACATCTCTTCAAACTCCCTGGTAAAGTTTTCAGCCATTTCGACAGAAGAAATGCTCATCAGATTGTTGTTATCTTCATAAGTTCCTGAATCCGTGAAGTTCATGGAACCAAGCCATACTTCAGTTCTATCGATCACCATGAACTTGTTATGCATTAATCCGTCGCGATTGTTTCCTACTATGGGAATGCCAGCTTCGATCAAGATTTGGGGGTCTGAGCGATCCATATTGCCTGTTTCCATCACAACGCGGACGGTCGCCCCGCGTTCGTGCGCGCGCAAAAGGGCATTCCGAACACTGTTCAAACTCAGGCTATAGGCAGCAACGTCAATGCTCAAACGCGCCGCGTCGATTGCCTCCACAAGCGGACCATCCAGGCCGCCCGTGGCTTGAGGAGAAAGCGGGCTGGCCGGATCCGTAAAATACAACCCGTACCATGCCCCGCGCACGCCATAACCCGATTGCAGTTCAATGGGCGTGAAATGAGTTCCGGGGGTTGCCCTTTGTGTGATTTCAACTGTTGGTGTTTGTGGGACATTCCCACAGGCAGCCAGCAGAACAACTGCGAGTGACACCATGTAAAAATGCTGACTTGGCTTCATGAAATCCCTCAGATCGGTTATGTCTTATCGCGGTTGTATTCTTCCGCCGCAAGTTGAGCAGCTTTTTGCAGCAACTGGTCATACTTATATTGATGCACCATAATCATCCGCGCCACGGCACGCCGGATGAAACGCGGCAGAGGTACGTGCATTTGCATAATGTCACGCAGACGCGTCCCGCCATTTGGCAATGGCTCAAAGCGAAACGTCTCTGTAAACGTCTTCTTCCCATTTTCGAACGAATCAACCGTCGAATACTCGAACGGATGCCAGTCCACGGTTACTTCCGTGGCGAGGGATTTTCCATGTGCGCAGTGGTTGCTCGCGCCTTTGCCGGCGCGCCCTTTGGGCCGGTCGCCTGCATACCAGTGGACGTCGCCTGACCATAGATTGCGCTTGATGGGATCCTGGATCCATTCCCATGTTACATGCTGAGGCGTGGAAAAATCAATGTTGAAGACGATGTCTGCATCCTTCTCTTCCG
>DATDRD010000327.1:0-2679 GCA_035291925.1 Anaerolineales bacterium | reverse complement strand
TGACGGTCCACCAGCACAACGACATCTTTCACCACCAAGCCCACACCAATCAATTTTTCGATGGCTTCGAATTTGCTTCCGCCTGTTGTGGCGAGATCGTCAATGACGACAACTGTTTCGCCCGCGTGATACTCGCCTTCGATCTCGGCTTTTGTGCCATAGGACTTGACTTCCTTACGCGGGTAGATCATCGGGTAATTCCCCGCGAGGCTGATAGCGGTGGCAATGGGAATGGCAGCGTAAGGCAAGCCTGCGATACGAGAGAATTGGAGATTGGAGATTAGAGGGAGATATGCTTGTGCGATCTCCGCGAGGAGTTTCGGGTGAGAGATGACCTGGCGCAGGTCAATGTAGATGGGAGATTTGAGTCCCGACTTGAGGGTGAAGTCACCGAATTTGATACAGCCTGCTTCCAAAAGACCGTCGGCGAGGGATGAGAGACGAGTGTCGAGTTCTGCCATTATTGAATCCTGTCTTGCCATACACCTGCCCTCCCACTCCGCTTCGCTGCGGGGACTATCGTGGAGGGCTGTGCCAGGGGAGGCGCAGAGTCACGGAGAATCTTATTTTTGTTTTTCTCTATGTCCCCGTGCTTCAGTGGCCTAATTCCCTTTTGATGTTCACAATCTGGTCGCGTAATTCCGCCGCCGCGACGCCTGGCCCTTCGGCCGCGCGCGCGATCGAGCGTGAGACATTGATCAGCATCCCTTTGCCGTCCTTCCGCAGACCCGACTTCAACGCCAATTCCAGCTCCCCGCCTTGCGCACCGATGCCAGGGGATAGGAACCACATATCAGGCACGGAGGCGCGGATGTTGGATATGATCTGCGGGTGTGTCGCGCCCACAACGATGCCTATGTTATTGTTTACGTTCCATTCCTGGGCAATATGAGCGACATAATTGTACAAAGGCATTGGGCTGTCTGATCCCAGTGGCAGGACCAAAAGATTCTGCAAATCCATTGATCCCGCGTTGGATGTCTTGCACAACAGGAAAACACCCTTCTCTGGATTTTGAATGAACGGCTCAATCGAGTCTTTGCCGAGATATGGATTCAGCGTAATGCAATCCACGCCGAGATTCTCAAAAGCGGATTTGGCATACGCTTCCGCAGTGGATGCAATGTCGCCGCGCTTGGCGTCGAGGATGATCGGAATGCGCGAACCGAGTCGATGAGACTCATCGTTAATCGCTGCGATGACCTGCTTGAGCGCGGTCCAACCTGCGGCGCCGAAAACTTCGAAGAACGCCGCGTTGGGTTTGAATGCCGCAGCGTAGGGAGCAGTCTGTTTGACAAGATTCAGGCAGAAGTCCAGGGCAGAAGCGGCGGATGGCTCTTTAAGATCGGGGATGTGCGGGTCGAGTCCGATGCAAAGTAAAGACGATGAGTCATCGACACGTTTTTCGAGGAAGGTAAAGAAAGTTTCCATATGGGTGAAGTATACAGGTAAACAAGTACACAAGTAGACACGTGTTTCCTTGTCTACGCCTTCCCCAAAACCATCGCCAGCAACGCCATTCTCACATACAGACCATATTCCATCTGGCGGAAATAGGCTGCTCGGGGATCATCATCGAAGTCCACGCCGATCTCACCAACGCGCGGCAGTGGGTGCATGACAATCATATCCTGCTTCGCGGCTTTCATGATGGCAGGATCGATCACGTACGCGCCCTTGACCTTTTCATAATCGGCGGGGTCTTCAAAGCGTTCCTTCTGGACACGCGTCACATACAGCACGTCCGTTTCGGGCAGGACTTTTTCAAGCGAGCTGAACTCGGCCTGGGGAATGCCCTTCCCGGCAACTTCGTCCATCACTTCCTTCGGCATGCGCAAAATTTCAGGCGAGACATAATTGATCTTGACCTTGAACAACGAAAGCAGGCGCGCCAGCGAATGGACGGTGCGCCCGTATTTCAGATCACCGAGCATGGTCACGGTCATACCATCAATCTGACCCGCGCCGAGCTCCTCGAAGATCGTGAACGTGTCGAGCAACGCCTGTGTGGGATGTTCGCCGATGCCGTCACCTGCGTTGATGACCGGTTTGCGCGCCGCCTTCGCCGCAATCGCCGCCGACCCCGTTTCGGGATGGCGCAGAACGATTACGTCCGCATAACATTCGAGCGTGCGGATAGTATCCGTAAGGCTTTCACCCTTTGTGACTGACGAATACTTCACCTCGTTGATGGGTATGACCGAGCCGCCCAACCGTTCCATCGCGGCGGTAAACGACGATGATGTACGTGTCGAAGGCTCGTAAAACAGGTTCGCCAAAATCTTGCCTTTCAGCAGGTCGAAAGTCCCAACACGCTCGACCATGCCGCGCATCTCGTGCGCCACGCCGAAGACGTACTCCAGATCGTCGCGTCCGAACTGTTTGACGGAAATAATATCCTTGCCGTACCAGGGCACAGTGCGCTGGTCACCAAAGGGCAAATAGGGACTTGTGTGGTTTGTAGGCATTTGTTTACTCCTTATGTCCGTCATTGCGAGGGCGCTAGCCCGAAGCAATCCCCACCTTCGCGAGGAGATTGCTTCTCGAAGACTCGCAATGACATTTATTTTGATGATCGCGACTCAGGTCGTCCACTGAGGGCAAATCCCGTTTATTAACTTTTCTCCGCTTCAACCTTTCTCCGCTCGGACCCCCTTCGGGGACGATGTCTCGCGACGG
>DATDRD010000326.1:0-3181 GCA_035291925.1 Anaerolineales bacterium | reverse complement strand
TGATCTGGCTTCAAGCTGATCTTCAATGCATCGGCAAACTCTTCGGCCAATTCCCTCCCTGGGTCAGTTTCGAGAATGGGATCGTCAAAATGGTTGAAATGCTGGATGCAGAACTCCCGGACTACTTCCCAATCTGAGGGTCGTATAAAGATGCGAAAGTCCTGTTCGGAACGTGACCGTTCACTGTCAAAATGAAAGTCGCCGATCAGGTCGCGCAGTGTCCGCAGATCGCGAATGCGGATCGCTCCACCGAAGGGCTGAGACTTTACTTCGATGACGCGTCCGTTTTCGGCTTCATGCAGAGTCGCTTTGCGTTCCAGGGCCAGCATCAATTCACCATCTCTGGGATTTTCGAAAAGGACTCTCGCCAGCGTGGCGACGCTCACACGCAAATTTAGATCCTCCGTCGCACCCACCCCGATTTCATCATGATTTGGCTTCATTCAGATAAATCGGCCAGAAGCGCGCTGGCTTCTTTTAGGTCGGCCGTTGTGAAGCCTTCGGTTATTTTTGAATAGGCCTCGTTTAGTACTTTTCGGGCTTGTTCCTTGCTGCCCTGCTCGTGCCATAAGCGGCTCAATCTCATGGCAGCCCGCAGCTCAAGCATTGGGGCATGCACTTCCTGGGCATTGAGTACAGCTTGTTGGTACAAAGCCTCTGCTTCAGCCGCGTTATCAGATGAGAGCGCCAGGAGAAGCGCGCCCTTCAGGATGAGGAACTCTGACGTTAATGTTCTTGCTGAACTTGAAGATCCGATTTCTATCGCTTCGTTCATCATATGCAGTCCAGCCTCCGGTTTCGATGCCGCACCGTATGCGCCCGCACAAAGATGGAGCAGCAGGGGCCAAAAGACAGGAGGGGTCTTGAGGCCCCGGTAATCATCCAGCCCCTGTTCGATCAGGGCGAGACCTTTCTCTGTTGAACCCAAGCCCACCAGTGCGGCACCGAGGAGGCACGCGCCAACTGCGTTCCAGATTCGAAACCCGTGGGCCTCGGCGAGCTCCAGAACTGCCTGCGCACTCTCCTGGGCAACTTCATAATTCTTCAGCCATACGTTGAGCAAACCATTATGGAACAGGGCATAGGCGATGCTATAGGGGTGGTTGACCTTGCGCGCGAGCAGAATTGAATCGGCTGCGCGTTTGTAGGCGCGATCGGGATATCCGAGCATCCAGAGGAACAAGGCGGATACTGTAAGACTAACCATTGCCGGATAAGGGCCAAAACCGAGACGCCGCACGCGTTGACGTCCGAGATCGTACGAGGCAACCGCTTTTTCAAGGAGATCCAAGCCGATCTGAGGATCCTTGAGAAACGCCAGGTTATAGCCCAAGACCATATTCCCTTCCATCTTCATGTCCAGATCACCAAGTTGCTCTGCCAGCTGCAATATGCGCTCACCCATCTTTATCGATTTTTCATGTTCTGTGAGGAGGATGTAAAAAGAGGCCAGTCCGCGCAGGACGGGGAATAACTGGGGAATTTCACCCGCGCTGTCACAAAGTTCAAGGGCGCGCGCGTATGCCTGCTCGGCTTCCTCGGTATATCCTTTGGTCGCTAGCAGGGCACGGGCCAGGCTGGTCTGTAACATAATCTCCTGTTGAACGCGTTCCGGTGTGGATGGGGTGGAAGCCAGGACGTTCAGCAAATCGTTGGTGAGGCTGACTGTATCATGGTACCAGCCCCGGGCATCGTACAAGAGCCACAGGCTATTGACGAACTTAGTGAGTTGCTCCAAGTCCCTTTCCTCCACCCAAAAGCGCCAAGCGGTACGCACATTCTCGATTTCAGATTCCATCTCCCTTAACGCTGTCTCTCTACCTTGGCCAGTCAGGCGTTCCCATTGATGTTGTGTAAATTCGGCGAAGTACGTGGCGTATGCCCGGCGAGCGGTGACGCTGAACTCGGAGTCCTGTTCCAGCCGTTCTGCAGCGTATTCCCTGATCGTTTCCAGCATTATCAGTCTGGGCTCTCCGGTGCCTTGATTCACTTGCCGAATCAGGCTCTTATCCAGAAGGGAAGCCAGCCCATCGAGAATGTCCATCCGCATCCCATCCAGATGATTGATTCTCGTGGCCACCACTTCGACTTCTTCGAACGTGCAACTGGTGAATATGGAGAGCAACCCAAACAACCGCTGTTCATCAGTGTCGAGCAGTTCATAGCTCCAGTCAATCGTGTCGCGCAGTGTTTGTTGCCGAACCGGCAGGTCACGTGCCCCTCCGCGAAGCAGATTCAACCGACTGCCCACTCGCTCAAGCAGGGCCTGGGGCGAAAACAGCCTGATCCGCGCCGCCGCGAGTTCGATTGCAAGAGGCAAGCCGTCCAAACGGAAACAGATCTCAGCGACTGCTAGTGTGTTCTCATTTGTCACCTCAAAGTCTGGCTTCACTGCCAGGATCCGCTCGATGAACAAGCGGACCGCCTCATACTGAGTCAATTGTTCGATGGTCTGCTGTTTGAGATCGGCACCTGGGAGCCCGAGCGGCGGCACGGGATGGATATGCTCACCGCGCAAGTGCAGTGCTTCCCGGCTGGTTACCAGTAGTTTCAAGTGAGGGCAGTCCTGGAGCAGTTCCCCCATCATTGGTGCCGCAGAAGTGACTTGTTCAAAGTTATCGAGGAGCAACAACATCGTCCGAGCCCGCAACTGTGCTTTAATCTCATCGATCAGCAGTCGGTCACTTGTTTCCCTTAAGCCGACCGTTCGGGCAATCGCAGCAGGGACGGCCTCAGGCTCGCGAATGGGGGCCAGGTCAACAAAATGAACCCCATCTGTGAAGCGATCGGCCAGTTCTGAGGCAGTTTGAAGCGCCAAACGAGTCTTTCCTGTACCGCCGGGACCGGTCAGGGTAACCAGGCGTACATCCTGTGGATCCCGCATCAGGAGATCTTTCACAGCCGTCACCTCCGCCTGGCGGCCGATGAACGGAGTCGGCTGGACAGGAAGGTTGTACTTTGGTTTCTTTGCCTTCGGCGTGCCGGGTGAGTCTGCGCCGGATTGATTCTCATCGTAAAGTAGCTCAACTTCCGTTGGCAGTGGCAGGTTGAAAGTTGCGACATAACGTTTGAGATTGGCGGCGGCATAAATCAGCCCGGCCAATCGTTGTTCGTCGGGTTGTCCTGCTTTGTGACAATAACTTAATCCGGCGGCAACCCCGGCCAGCCAATATTGACCCCA
>DATDRD010000325.1:0-4084 GCA_035291925.1 Anaerolineales bacterium | reverse complement strand
GTGTTGAACCGCCCTTGATCATCTCAATGGAACAATTGAACATGGTGCTTAACCGCCTGGAAGATTCATTAATCTCTGTTTCGAGGAGCGTTTAGTATGGCTGACTTTGCAGTTGAGTTGCGCGACGTTGTAAAGCAGTTTTTGACGCCGGAGGGGAATCTGTTGAACGCGGTGGATCATGTGACGATGCAGATCAAGAACGGTGAATTCTTCTCGATGCTCGGTTCCTCAGGGTGCGGCAAGACAACCTCCTTAAGAATGATCGCGGGGTTTGAATGGCCCACGGAAGGCGAAGTGTATATCGAGGGGAAGGCAATGGGACATACGCCTCCATTCCAGCGCAAAGTGAATACCGTTTTTCAGAGTTATGCACTCTTTCAGCATTTGACCGTTTTCCAGAACGTAGCCTTTGGTCTCGAAATGGAGGGGGCGCCTAAAGACGAAATTGAGAAACGCGTGAGACATGCCTTGGAAATGGTTCAACTCACCGGCATGGAGCGCCGCAAGCCGAAGCAGCTCTCCGGAGGACAGCAACAGCGAGTGGCAGTCGCGCGTGCCCTGGTCAAAGTGCCTGACGTTTTATTGCTGGATGAACCGCTCGGCGCGCTGGATTTAAAGCTGCGCAAGGAAATGCAACTCGAACTCAAAGCGCTGCAACAGCAACTTGGAATCACCTTTGTCTATGTAACTCATGACCAGGAAGAAGCCATGACCATGTCCGATCGTATCGCGGTGATGAGCAAGGGTAAAGTTCAACAGATGGGCACGCCTGTGGAGATCTACGAAAGACCCGCCAACCGCTTTGTGGCGGATTTTATCGGCGAGTCAAACTTCCTCGATGGCAAGATCAAGTCGTTATCCAAGGATGAGGCGGTCGTTATTGTCCCCGAGTTAAATGCCGAATTGACCGGTTTGCCTGTCTCCGCGGGATTGGTCGGTGGGCAGGATGTCACGGTTTCAATTCGTCCGGAAAAAGTTCGAATTGCGGATAAGGGCCTCGATCAAAATTCCTTCACTGGCGAGGTCAAAAACACGGTGTATATTGGGACTGACACGCATGTGTTTGTGGATGTGGGCACCAAGCGCATCAAGGTGTTCGAGCAGAATCGCATCTCTCGCCTGGATCCGGGTTCGTACTACACGATTGGTCAGCAGGTAATGCTCGTGATGCTGCCCGAAAATGTCCTTATATTGAAGAAGGAATGAGGAGGCGCAATGCTGCAACGATTGCGCGAAAATAAACCGGCTCAAGGGACACTGCTCGCCGCGCCCACCTTATTGTGGATGATAGGGTTGTTGATTATTCCACTCCTTCTTACGTCGGTCATTTCGTTCGGCAGGCGCAGCCCTGATGGTGATGTGATTTTCACATTTACGCTGGACAATTACACTCGCTTGCTCGGTTATAGCACTGATTGTGACATCGGGCAGGCTTCGTGTTTCAATCCCTTGTACATGCAGATATTATGGCGTTCGCTCACATTGGCTTTCAATACAACGGTCCTGGTGATCGCACTTGCATACCCTCTGGCCTATTTCATTGCACGGGCCCATCCAAAGCGGCGCAATACGTTTCTGTTCCTGGTGCTGATTCCCTTGTGGACGAATTTCGTTATCCGCGTCTACGCCTGGATGATGCTGCTGCGTACGCAGGGCGTCATCAATCTCATTCTGGGATGGCTGGCAGGTTTGTTCAATATTCCGTTCGCGCCGCTCGAGATGTTATATACGCCGGGTGCTGTACTGGTGGGGATGGTCTATGAATTTTTGCCCTTCATGATCCTGCCAATTTACACGTCGCTCGAAAAAATAGACAATTCGCTGTACGAAGCCGCGGCGGATTTGGGCGCAAACGCAATCAAAACGTTGTGGCGGGTCACGTTACCGCTATCCATGCCGGGCGTGGTGGCAGGGACGATCCTCGTGTTCATCCCTGTGATGGGAACGTTCATTGTGTCCGATATACTCGGCGGGCGGCAGGTGATACTGGTCGGCAACCTTATCCAGCGCCAATTCCTCGACGCGCGCGACCCGACTTTCGGGAGCGCGGCTTCACTGATCCTCATGATCATGACGCTTATCGTCACCTACTTCTATACGCGCAAGTTTGGCTTCGGAGAGGAGATTGTCGCCGCATGAATCCCCATCGTCGCCATCCGTTCATCCTCTCTTCCGCCATGCTGGTGTATGTCTTCCTCTACGCGCCCATCCTCGTGTTGATTTTGTTTTCCTTCAACGCCTCGCGCGCAAACATCACCTTCGAAGGTTTCGTTCCTAAATTCACCGATCGAGTCGTAATGGACGGTAGTCTGGTGAAATCAAGTCCATGCGGACCCTTCCACTGGTTTTGCGAGCTCTCCAAAAATCAGGATGTCCTCGAAGCCGCGGGCAATACCTTGACCATCGCATTCACCTCCACCATCATCTCCACGATCATCGGCACCATGGCGGCTCTTGCGCTTCAACGTTATACATTTAGACTGAAGCCATTTTCCCAGCTTTCGCTTTACATTCCCATCGTCATCCCGGAGATCGTGATGGGGATCGGGATTCTGACACTGTTCAGCCAGTTGTTTGGGCTGCTCAACAACGCACTTGGACTCGCAGGCGATTCACGACTTAGCCTGGGGCTGGGCACCGTGATTGTAAGCCACATCGCCTTTAGTGTTCCCTTCGTCACGCTCGTTGTGCAGGCGCGCCTGCAAGGCTTCGACAAATCCTACGAAGAAGCCGCCATGGACCTCGGCGCGAACGAATGGACAACTTTCCGCCGAGTAACTTTCCCCATGATTTTGCCGGGCGTGCTTTCGGGAGGATTACTGGCTTTCACACTCTCGCTGGATGACTTTGTCATCACTTTCTTCACGAACGGACCAGGGTCCACTACCCTGCCGATCTATGTCTACGGTCTGCTGAGGCGTATCATCACACCGCAGGTCAATGCGCTTTCCACGGTCTGGATTCTTGCGGTCTTCACTGCTGTGCTATTATTGCAGTGGATTCAAACCCGCGAGCAAAAGTTATAATGTTGATTACTTCGGTGAATCCCGCGCGGCATACCCAGATCCGCGCGTGAAAGTAAAATATCTTCTAAAGGAGGAAGAGATGAGCAAGGTTAAACTGTTTTGCATGCTTGCGATAGTGGTGACGGCAAGTCTTATATCACTTGCATTTCAGGATGGGCCAGTCACGTCAACCGGGTTTGTATGCCCGGAGCCAAATCCGCACACGGAAGTAACTTCAACAGAGTTGAATATCTTTGTGTGGACCGAATACTTCCCACAGGATATGCTTGACTGTTTCGAGCTGGTTTATGGGATCACCCTGAACCGCGACGAATATTCCAGCAATGAGGAAATGTATGCCAAGGTTTCTGCAGGAGGCAGTGCCTACGACCTCGTCCAACCGACGGACTACATCATCGGATTGATGATCCGTCAGGAATTGTTACAGGAGCTGGATCATTCGAAGCTGCCGAATATGAGCAATTTCGATGCGGGTTGGATGAATCAGGATTTCGACCCCGGAAACAAATACAGTCTCCCATATCTGGGCGGTACCGATGCGATCGTCGTTAACACGGATAAAGTTGAGAATATTCCGCAATCCTGGGCAGACCTGTGGAAGCCTGAATACGCGGGAAGAATGGTCTTCATTGACGACTCGCGCGCTGTGATCGGTCTTACTCTGCTTACGCTGGGTTACGATGTCAACACAACGGATCCCGCCCAGCTTGAAGAGGCGAAGGCAAAATTGGCTGAACTTGTTCCGAATATAAAGGTGTTCGATAGTGACAGCCCGAAAACCGCCTTGATTGCCGGCGATGCCGATTTGGGAATGGTTTGGACCGGTGAAGCTTTCATTGCCAATCAGGAAAACCCTGCCATTCAATATATTTACCCGACAGAGGGTCCTATCCTTTGGCAGGATAATTGGGTCATGCTGGCTGATGCGGCACACGCAGATGCGGCTTATGCCTGGTTGAACTACACGATGCAAGGTGATGTTTTCTGGCTGACAATTCGTGATTTCCAGTATACCAACCCGAACACCGCCGCGTTGGAATACGCCAAGGCGAATTATC
>DATDRD010000324.1:0-3634 GCA_035291925.1 Anaerolineales bacterium | reverse complement strand
AAAGTTATGACGCCCCGCACCCTTGTGCGAACGATCATCATTGTGGCCGTGTTTCCCTTGATTCCCATGATCATCTCAGGTCGCTGGGACTGGCGGGAAGCGTGGGTCTATGCCCTGGTGAGCATACTGGGGTTTGTTGTCAGCCGCGTTTGGGCAGCCCGTCAACACCCCGACCTCTTGGAGGAGCGCGCCCGCTCCATGGATCTGAAAGATGCCAAACCCTGGGACAAGGTCCTTGCTCCCATGCTGACCCTCGGCGCCCTTCTTATCTTGATTGTTGCCGGGCTGGACCGACTCTTCGGTTGGACATCTCCCTTTATGTTGAGCGCAAAAATCGTTGCATTCATTGTGATCGTTCTTGGATACCTGCTGGGATCCTGGGCGCTGATAGAAAACCGTTTCTTTTCTGGTGTCGTGCGGATCCAAAAAGATCGCGGCCATCGTGTCGTTTCAACGGGACCCTATCGCTTCATTCGACATCCCGGCTATGCTGGCGCTCTGTGGGCATATCTCGCGACTCCTGTTTTGCTTGATTCAATTTGGGCGTTCGTTCCGGCCTTTTTATTGGTCGGCGTCCTTATTCTGCGCACTGCGCTGGAAGACAGGACCTTGCAGGAAGAGCTGCCGGGATACCGGGAGTATGCCGGAAAGACGAGATTCCGGTTGATACCCGGCCTGTGGTGAAATAACAAAGGCGGCTCCAGCAAAGCCGCCTTTTTGATTCTTACGCCAACGTGAGATAGATCGTGCGGATGCTTAAGATGATGATCAATGTTCCCACCATGATCATCAAGGCTTTGACGGGCAGGATCTTCGTCATTCGCGCCGCGAGAGGGGCGGCAATCGCACCCCCGATCAGCAGGCCCAGGATGATCTGCCAGTATTGGGAGAAACTTAACGTCAATACAAATGTGACCGACTCCGCAAGCGTCACAAAAAACTCTGAGAAGTTGACCGAACCAATTGTCAATCGCGGATTTTTGCCGCGTGCCACAAGTGTTGTCGTGACGACAGGCCCCCATCCGCCGCCGCCAATCGAATCGAAGAACCCGCCGACCAGGCCCAGCGCGCTGACGCGCGCGGTATATTCTCCTGCACCTTTACGTTCTTTTTGATTGAACGCCTTGACCAGGATGATGATGCCCATGATGAGCAGGTAGGCAGAAATATATGGCTTGATAATATTGCCGTCAATTGACGTGAGCAGGTAGGCCCCCGCTACGCCTCCGATCACGCCCGGGATAAGCAAACGCTTGACCAGATTCCAGTCGATATTGCCAAGCCGCCAGTGTGAAATCCCTGACACAGCTGTTGTGGCTACCTCGGCCATGTGCACGCTGGCACTGGCGGCTGCAGGGGGGATGCCGACGCTCAGCAAAAACGTGTTCGAACTGACGCCGTATGCCATGCCCAGCGCGCCGTCGATTACCTGGGCAATGAATCCCACCAAAACATATAGAAGAATTGTGATGTCCATCTTTGAGTTTCTCCTTTGAAAAGATTTGAAGAGCAAATTTCACTTTCCTGCTCTAATTTCTCCCGTAGTTTATAAAGTCTATGGATTTAGTATACTTTTACGCCAAAGAAAACGGCGCTCCTCGATGCGCTTTGCTGGATTCCCACAGTTGGACTGCAGGGAATAAATTTACCTGATGCCCAGTTTTTTGCGTGCCGTATGTTGTCGTTTCGTCACATCGGCAAGCGATGTATTGTCCAAAATGTCAGCAATGGCATTGCGCACATCACCCATCACCGATCGCAATCCACAGGTTTCCTCATCAGGACAACCGCATGACTCATAAGCCATCTGTGAAACGCACTTGATTGGTGCGACAGGGCCATCCAGTATGCGGAAGATCTGGCCGAGCGTGATCTCGCTGGCAGGCCTGGACAGATAATACCCGCCGCCAACGCCCATTTTGCTGTGCAGTAGCCCAGCGTTCTTGAGCGTGAGAAGGATCTGCTCGAGAAACTTGGGTGAGATCTGCTCGCGTTGTGAGATCTCCCTGATCTGCAGCATGGCAGGGGAGTCGCCTTTTTTGGCAGGCTCCGCCAGTGTGATCATTGCCCGCAGGCCGTATTCACCGCGTTTGGAGAGTCTCATGGTCTGATTTATCCAATAATCTCTATAGATTTAGTAGTCTTTACAGGTATTATATGATTGATGGCCTTTTGAGTCAATATGACTTTATTCAGGTTTTTCAGTAAGCCCAACGATTTCCACTTCCCCCAACGCGCGCTGCAAGTCTGCGCTCTTCAGGATGATCGCTGTATCGCGGACTCCTGATCCAAGCGAAATCTCCTCCTCTCTCAAAACGCTCGCATCCATCAGGACCTTGACCGGCTTCCGCATCCCAAACGGACTCACGGTCCCTACGCCATAGCCGGTCACCTCCAGCACTTCATCTTCCGTCGCCATTCTGATGCGCGAGCGTCCAACGAGTTTTCGTAACTTTCGCCAATCCACTTGTTCCCGTCCTGCCGTGAGCACCATTACAAACTCTTCGGATCTCACTTGAAAGAGAATGCTCCGCACGATCTGTTCGGGCCGCTGGTTTCGGTCAGACGCGGCCTGCTCGAACGATGTGACTGGCGTATTGTGCCGAAAGATGCGATGGGGTATCCCAAGTTGATCCAATGCAATACTGGCGGGAGGTTTATCATTCATAGGTTAAGTATATCGTCATTGCGAGGACGCTTCGCGGTTCTTCCCGACGACTGCGAAGCGTGCCTGTGGCAAGCAATCTCCCAATAAATCGGGGATTGCTTCGCCGGTCGCTCGCAATGACATGCCATAAGGTAAAATCGTGCAATGTCTCGATTCAAATCGCCGCTTACCTTGTTCTTCATCACAATAATTGTAATTGCTCTTCTGGCATTGTTGGGCCCCGAGGAACAATCCCTCGGCTCCAATGTGCGGATCGTGTACCTGCACGGCGCGTGGGTAATGACTGCCGAGTTGGCGTTTATCGCCGCTGGGATGGCCGGATTGATCGCGCTCATCTCGCGCCGTAAAGTAATCCATCAATGGTCCTCTGCGCTCGGGCGTACCGGTATCGTCTTTTGGGTGATGTATCTTCCACTTTCTTTGTGGGCGATGCAGGCCAACTGGAACGGACTCTTCCTTGCCGAGCCGCGCTTTCGCCTGGCGGTGATCTTTGCTGTGACGGGTGGTCTGTTGCAGCTCGGTTTGTGGCTTGTCAACATGGACTGGGTTACATCTCTCTCAAACTTGCTGTTCATCGTCGCGTTGCGCGTTGTTTTTGCAACTGCCGAGAATGTGATGCACCCGCCGCCTTCGCCAATCTTCAGTTCAGGCAACTATGCCATCATCGGATTCTTCCTCGCATTGATCGTGCTCTCGCTGGTTGCCTCATATTTCCTAACCCGTGTATTCTTGAAAACTTCAGAATAATATGAATCCCCCAAAGAAAAGAACGGGTCTGACAAGCTGCAATGGCTTGTCAGACCCGTTCACTTGTAAAGCTTGTTGTCTATTTCTCCACTGCGACTTTCTCACCTTCAAATAAATGTTCCGTCTCATTGCCCGGCAATGGTTTGGGAAGTCTCATCGCCCGGACGACCAGATCCGTGAGAGCAGTTGTCCTGATATTCAACTTGTATTGCTCATTCA
>DATDRD010000323.1:0-2823 GCA_035291925.1 Anaerolineales bacterium | reverse complement strand
CTGCAACTGATCGACGGCGTTGCTCGTGACCTCCTCCAAAATCGCTACCAGACCTTCGACGAGCTGGCCACGTATTGTTACGGTGTCGCATCCACTGTGGGACTCATGAGTATGTACATTGTCGGGTTCAAGAATAATGACGCGGTTCCTTATGCCATCAAGCTGGGCATCGCGCTGCAAATGACCAACATCCTGCGCGATGTAGGGGAGGACTATCGCAGTGGGCGCCTCTACCTTCCGCGTGAAGAGATGGCTTTTTATGGAATCCATGAATCGGATATTGCCGAAGGTCGCATTACAGATAACTGGCGTCAGTTCATGAAATTCCAGATCGACCGTACGCGGCAACTCTATGAAGCATCCTGGGCGGGTGTAAAATTGCTCGAGCGCGAAGGACAACTTGCCGTGGGGGCTGCGTCCGTTTTTTATCAGGGAATCCTGGACGAGATCGAAAAGAAGGATTACAACGTATTCACCCGCCGCGCATCACTTAGCGCCTGGGGCAAAGTGAGCCGAATCCCTGCGTTGATCTGGAGTCTGTGATGTAAAGCCTGTTCTCCTGCCTTCTGGGCTTTACCTGTCTGCATCCTGAAATTAACCAATTCTGCTCCATATATAATGAGGAGACTTTCATGTCCAAAGATACAATCCGCCAGTACGCCAATTTGTTGAGCGTTATTCTGGCTGTCACCGTCAATATCCTGGCATCCACTCTGCCGCTCAATGGACAGAACACAGGCGAAATATCAGACCGCTTCCAGGTTTATTTTGTCCCGGCCGGTTACGTTTTTGCCATCTGGGGAGTCATCTATATCGGCTGGATCGCCTTCACCATCTTTCAGTTCCAGGCACCACAGAAGGAAAGCGCGCGCCTGCGCCATCTTGGTTATTTGTTCGCAATCAGCAATGTTGCCAACGCGGTATGGCTTTTCTGCTGGCATTACAACCGGTTCGGCTCTAGCGTGCTCGTCATGCTGGCACTGCTGGGATTGCTGATCGCCAGTTACCTGCGCCTCGACGTGAATCGCACTTCGGTCACGCGCGCCGAGTATTGGTCAATGGATATTCCATTCAGCCTCTATCTCGGCTGGATTACCGTGGCAGCAGTAGCCAACGTCACGGATTGGCTGTATTTGGTTGAGTGGAATGGCTTTGGCATCCATGCTCAGGTTTGGGCGGTGATTATGCTTGCGGTTGCATCCTTGCTCGGTCTGGGGATGGCGCTGACGCGGCGGGACGTTGCATACCTGTCCGTGTTGGTCTGGGCGTTCATCGGGATTGCGGTGAAGCAAACGCCCGCGCCGATGGTCGTCCTCAGCGCGTGGGTTGCCGCGGCGCTCATGCTGGGGCTTGCGATCTTCAGCCTGACTCGCCGCCGGAGCGTTTGATTTTATACATAAAGACCTTCGGATTTACGAGGACACGACCCTATCAGTTGTGTCCTTGTTAATTGAAACTCCACCAAAAGGAAATTTTGTGACTATAATCCTGGAGTGAAATATACTTTACTGTTATGCCTCGTACTGCTGGTTAGTTGTCAGCCAATGCCTTTAGAGAAAACTTCGGGAGAAGAGGATCTGCAGACCATGCGCTATCTTGCTTTGGGTGATTCGTACACGATCGGTGAGAGCGTTGCTGAAGATGAAAGATGGCCCAATCAACTTGCCGCACTTATTACATCGTCCCCCCAATTTGCGAAGCCCATTGGGGGGACCGAGAGGGGAATGGAAGTTACCATCATCGCACGCACAGGCTGGACGACAGACGAACTCTGGCAGAGTATCCAAGCCGCGAAGCCTGAGCCGCCTTACGATTTGGTTTCATTGTTGATCGGGGTGAACAATCAGTATCGCGGATATGACATCAATGAGTATCGCGAGCAATTTGTTTTCCTTTTGAATAAATCAATCGAATATGCAGGCGGAGATCCAAACCGTGTTATCGTTTTATCCATCCCTGATTGGGGCGTGACACCATTCGCTGCGAGCCGTGACCGCGGGCAGATTGGGAAGGAAATCAACGCGTTCAATTTGGTGAACCGCGCAGAGTCAGAAAAAGCAGGTGTGCATTATGTGGATGTAACGCCTGGTTCTCGCGAAGCCACGGATGATATTTCCTTAGTCGCATCTGACGGATTGCATCCCTCAGGCAAAATGTATTCTGAATGGGCAAGGCTTGCTTACCCTGAAGCCTTGAAAGTATTAGAAATTTCGAAATAGGAGAAAATATGGCTAAACTATCGTATGACAAAGTGCAGGAATATCTCACCTCCCTTGTCCCGCCGCGTGAGCCGGAAATGCAGGAGATGGAAAAATACGCGGAGAATCATGACTTTCCAATCATTGGTCCCGCCTGTGGGTATTACTGTTATCAGCTTGCGCGCATGATCAATGCAAAGTCAATTTTCGAACTCGGTTCAGGGTACGGTTATTCCACGGCGTGGTTTGCGAAAGCGGTGAAAGAGAATGGGGGCGGCGTGGTGCATCATACCATCTGGGATGAAGACTTGTCGAAACGCGCGGCAGGCCATTTATCCAGGCTGGGACGCGGAGATGTCGTCCAGTATCATGTTGCGGAGGCGGTTGCGACTCTTCGTCAAACAGATGGCCCGTTCGATATTATCTTCAACGATATCGATAAGGAGGCCTATCCCGATTCGCTTCCAGTCAGCAAGGAAAAACTTCGTCCGGGTGGAATATTGATCATTGACAACATGTTATGGAGTGGAAGGATTTTTGACTCCAAGAATCATGATAAAAGCACGGAAGCCATCCAGCGCTTCACGCGGGACATTACCACTGATCCCGATTGGATAGTCTCTCT
>DATDRD010000322.1:0-9147 GCA_035291925.1 Anaerolineales bacterium | reverse complement strand
AAAGTCAATAGCTGGCGTTGATCTATGAAAAGAACATCTCCGCTGGAAGCAGCAATTTCCACTTCCCAACGGATTCTCTCCAAAGCTTTCATCGTATCCTGTTCGGATGGAAGAGTATCGGGTAAAGCGCCCGCAGGCGGTATGTCCGCTAACGTCATAACCGCTGACATATCGTCAGAGATCGAAATGGGTGTCAGACTCAGCAGCGGCTGAAGACCTGGGATAATGATCATCAACAAAACCATCATTCGAACCCATCCAGGCGATGTGGCGGCCTGCTCGATCCATTCACGACCTCCATTACGCCACGTCATCGCAGTTGCAAAGAGAAGTCCGATGATGAACATATCCAAATTATGCAGGTTCCCACCTCCACCGATCTTCACACTAATGATCAAACCAACCACGAGAAAAGCGAGCAAGGGCAAAATAATGGCTAACTTTTGCCAGGCAGTGAGAGCCCAACGACGAGTCGCGGAAAGGTAGATCAAAACGACAACCAGAGGAGCAATTGCCAGTAACAGACTCATTAGAATGCCGTACTCCAATGTAGCATTGGGAAACAATCTGTACCAAAGAAGTGGCTGAGAAGAAGCCTCTGCGCTAACGGCAGATACTGTCACACCGTTCCCCAGGCCAGCAACAACCTCACTGTCGGGTTGTGCTCCGAATGATGTAATCCAGTCTATTGCTGAGGGAACAAACTTGGGAACGAAATAGCCGCCAAAGAGTCCTGCCAATCCTACTGAGACTGCTCTTGTCCAGGCCCGACGGGCCAGGATTCCGTTTTGCCAGACAACGCCACTCAACTCCAGCATTCCGGCCCACATACCCGGCGCAAACAGCCATGTATAACGGCTGACCTCCGCGAAATAACTGGATGCAATGATTAATGGAATTGTAATCCATAGGGATTGGCCCCAGGCTAAAGCAACAACAATGGCAGACAGCAACAAAGGCGGATGAATCGGGCCCTGTCTAACAAAAGTAAACGCCCAGATTCCGGCTAATACCCAATGAAGAAAATAATTTTTAGGGAATCTGAATGCGATCCACCCAAGAATCAAATAGGGAATGACGTTTGTCAGTGCCACCCATAAACGAGCCTGCCAAATGGTAATACCAGGAACAAGAAATGGGATACCACCCATAAACTGCCTGCCAATATCCAACAAAACAGGGATGGACTTGTCCGCGGGATAATCATAAAGGTAACTTCCAAACAACACCGAATAATCCCATAGACGATTTCCTTCGGACCACCCAAGTGAAAACGGATAGCTGGTGACACCTGCCAGAGGTACAACAAAATTAAATACACCACTTGTCAGCACCAGAGCAGTGAGAAGACAGCGCCAGGTCAACAGCTCTTTAGTTCCCCGCGTTAAAAGGCTTCCGAGGAAAATAGTAGAAAGACCCCAAAGCAGAATACGCAAATAGGGCTTATATATGACTGCTCCATAAAAAGTATATTGAAGAAGCCATACGGGAGCGATCAAAGTCACAATAGCCAAAGCCCAGCGCACAAAACCAAGTCGCTCGCGAAAGCTCGAGAAACGGTAAATCAAAGATGTCAATCTTTGAGGAGACCAGAGTAGGATTACAACAGTACCTAGGCAAAAAACACAAAATAGGACAAAAACAAAAAAGGCCAGTGCCCACTTGAAAGAAAATTGTCCCAGCCAGATGCCGCTCCCCCAGGCAATGGTCTCGAATTCCACAACAGAAAATGCCAACAACCAGGAAGAAAGTGCCAGAATTAGAAGAGGCTTCGTAGAGTGGAAATATCTTTGCATGTTACTTAGAATCCGGCTTTCCAGAGAGGCTAACCGGAGTTTCGGGTGATTTTATCGAAAAAAGATAAACGTGCTAGTTCCTTATGCCTTGAACCAATACGTGACATAAGTATGTCTCGGTCAGTCCGGCGACCGCGCATTCGATATGCGAAATCACGGATCACAGGAGCGTGAGATTGAATATTATCCTCTTTATTCGGAATCTTCAATAGAAAATCGCAATTCAGGTCATCCAGATCGGTATCAATGTAGGAAATAACCATTGGCAGTCCAAAGGCGAGGCATTCACGGCTCTTGAGCGGTGATGCTTCCTCCAATTGGACACGATGCAAAGCCAGCGAGCTGATTGCCACATCTGAAGAAGACAGCACACTTTTGTACTCTTGTAAGGCCAGATAACCGTGCAGCGTGATATTTGTGGGAAGGGGTTCCAAGTCCGGGAGTCCGTGGTAGCCAATTATGTCCAATCGAATATCGGGGACAAACCGCGCGAGGGCTACGAGTTTATCCACGCCATGCCATGGGTAACCGGGGTTGCCGATAAAAACCAGGCGTGGAATCTTGTTGGATGGCGCCGGCAATTGAGGGAAATCATCCAGTTCCCATCCATTTGCGATCACCTGTGTATGTCTACGGTAAGGCGCAAAGGCCGAGGATACTGCCAGTTCGCGCGAAACAGTTACAAGTCCATGAACGCGGCGGAGAATTATCCCGCGTGTAAGGCGGTTGTACAGGCTATAGATCTTGCCAAGTTCCTCATGCTGCGTTAGATCATTCGTGTTGATTTCCTCGATTACAGGCGCAATGTCCATCAAACGATGGGCTGGAAAAACGTAGATGCCATAGCGCAAATAAATCACATCAGGACGAAACTCGCGTACCGCCGCCACCATACGCGTCATGGCCGCGATACGATTCAACTCTGTTTTGATTTTCCCCGAAGTCGCGTAGAAAAAGTATTCCGCTTCGATCAAATCGGATGGCGGCTCATACGGTGCGGTGTGCATGAACAAACGCGCTTCGTGCCCCACTGCATTCCACACCGAGAGTTGAGACTCGATCTTTTTACCCACGCCACTATTGCGTGTACGCGGCCAGTGTAAACTGACATATGCAATACGCATGAAAAATCAAGACTCCTGTGGACGGTTTTGCCACTGTTCCAGCCTGCGATAGGCAGTGCGCAGGCCATTATATACGCCCTTAAAAAGTGGACCTTCAAGAACACGTCCATAAGACGGATAATCCCAGTAGCTCTTTTTGGGAAGATTCATAATCGCGTCGAATTCAGAATCACTCACACCCAATTTCTTGGAGACATATTCACGGTCCTCCTCCTGCATGAAGGGCGGATAAGTAGGTTTCTGAATTTCCTCAAGGGCAACCTCACGGGTGATCTCGCCAGAACATATCTGACTGGAGAGATGCGACCGGCGTTTATCATAACTAAATTTGGACGGTAGTATATATCCCTGATAAAAACGCGTGTAAATGGATTCATAATGTTTGCCACCATAATACTTCCAGTTCAACTCGCTTCCCAAAAGCTGGATGGCTTTATTTTTGTTGTAATCCAGATAATTAAGAATATCGATACGACGGAGGGTTAACAAACGTTTGTAATATTTGAACCAACCTTGATGAGGAAAAGATTCCAACTTACCTTTCCCAAATTGCCTATGCACGCTATAGATATATTTCCAATCAAAATGTCCTTGAGACCAGGCGCGCGGTAAATGACTTTCGGTGCGAACATTAAACCCTGAAAGTATGAAACGAACCTTTAACTTCTCAGCCATGTCACTGAGAACCGCCCAAATAGCATGGTCGCTCGGGATCTCCGAATCGGGTGTAGAAGCTTTCAGGAAAGCCAATTGCAGATCTTTAAATTCTTCCCAATTGAGCACATGGGTATATAAATCAATATCCAATCGTTTAAGGGTTTCTTCAATATTCTTGACAGCCAGCTCTGAATCCCAACCGTTATCCATGTGGACTGCAAGTGGGCGCAATCCGAGCTTATTCTTCGCGACATAGGCAACATAAGTGCTGTCCACACCACCGCTTACGCCTATCAAACAATCATAAGCTTTGCCTCTTCCTTCATACTTGATCTGCTTGGCAAGCCTCTCGAGATGGCGAAGACCTACCTTCCCAGTCATCACACGCTGCCGGATCTGACGGTCATAATCATGGCAATGGTTGCAGACATCTTGATCATCGAATTTTATTTCAGGGTCGGTGGTATCCATTAGACAACGCGTGCAAATACGATATCCTTTTTCCATATTTATCCTTTTACGGCAGAATTCGTTTAAGATCATCCTGTGCGGGATAACTGATCAAGATACCACGCAATGGTCCTTGAAACACAAAAAGACTGCCTGCGGCCGCAGCGGAAGCCCCGCCAAGTTTTATTACATCCTCCAAATCCTGCAATTTACCCGCGCCTCCGCAAGCCACGATCGGGATCGAGACAGCGCTTGAGATGCTCTTGATCAGATCAACATCATAACCCTGCATCGTACCGTCGCGGTCAACAGAATTGACGAATAGCTCTCCTGCGCCCATCTTTTCCATTTCCACAGCATGTTTAACTGGGTCAAGACCAGTTCGATTCTTCCCGTTTCGTGTCAGGATCTCATATTTGCCTTGCAAACCTTTTTTGACATCCATTGAAACGACTACAGAAGAACTACCTACATAATCGGCTGCAGAGCGAACGAGAGTCGGATTCTCCACAGCTGACGCATTCAAGATGACTTTTTCAATTCCAATGCCCATCAAACGACGAACATCGTCTATACTTCGGATCCCGCCACCATAGCCAAGTGGCATGAAGCACTCACTGGTAATGTCCTTCAAAAGAACGAATGAGGGGGAACGATTCTGAGCGGTAGCGGTGATATCTAAAAAGATCAACTCATCAACCTCCTTATCATTAAAAATGCGGACAATATTGATAGGGTCACCCAGATAAGTAGGATCCTTAAACTTTATGGTCTTTACCAGACCTCGATTCTGCAACAACAAAACAGGAATCACGCGCGGCCTGATCATTTGACCGCCTCCGCGAAATTCTTAAGCAGGCGCATTCCATACTTATGGCTCTTTTCCGGATGGAATTGCGCGCCCATGATATTGCCTTTTCCAAGAATTGAATGAAAACGAAAACCATAATCCGTTTCTGCAAGCACGGCTTCGGAATCATGACTTTGAACATAGTAGGAGTGGACAAAATAAAATCGAGAAAGAGATTCAAGGTCTGTAAAGAGCGGGTGTGGTCGGCAAACATCGATCGTATTCCAACCCATATGAGGTACTTTCAAATGTGTCTGTTCCGCGCCAAACTTAAAGCGCACAGTTTCTGCATCTAGCCAGCCAAGTCCCTGTGCCCGGCCCTCTTCGCTTTTTTTTGTCATTAATTGAAGTCCAAGACATAATCCCAAAAACGGCACTTTCTTCTCAAGGGCCAGATAATTGAGCAGTGGCACAAGTCCGCATTCATTGAGCTTGTTCATACCGGCATCGAACGCACCAATGCCTGGCAAAATGAGCTTCTCAGCTTGCTGTAGCACATCGGGCTTAGAGGAGGCAACCGCTTTGACTCCTACCTTCTTGAGCATATTGATTATTGAGCCAAGGTTTCCGACACCATAATCTACTATTACGATCATTGTAAAACTCTCCGTCTTTGTCGGAACATCTCCATCAACGAGAAAGCTTGCACGTAGATCCAGGCTCTCTGGATAACGGGTAGATTTTGTTTGTGCATGGCCTTATCCAAATCTGTAGCAATGCGGTTGCCATCCCAAATGTTCGATTCCCTAAATCTGGTACTCATAACAACGTCACGGATGAATTCTTGTGCGTTGGGTGATGACCAACTTTCAGCCATGTTTGGGAAACCTAATTTACGTGTGCGCAGGCGGATCGGCTCAGGCAGGATACCTTTGAGTGCATCACGCAAAATTCGCTTGGTAAATCCACCACCAATTTTACTTGCGGAGCGAAGCGAGAAGGTAAACGCCACCAACCGCCAATCCATAAAAGGAGAGCGAACTTCAACGCCGTGTGCCATGGAGAGGCGGTCAAAGTCGCGGAGGTTCATGGGCAACTGCGTGAAGTGAAAATCTACATACAGACGTTGGAACAAAGCATCCTCTTTGCTGATTCTGGAGCGGTCTTCCTCGTAAGCAGGTGAAAAGAATCTCGCGGGTGACTGGATCAGCCAGTTTTGCTTTTTTTTGAGAGCCTTTTCTATAAGTTTCCCACCAAGCGTCTGGATGCTCTTCCAGTAAAATTGCTGCCGGGGGAAAAGTTCCAGATTTTTCATGATATCAAGCAGTTCCACAGTCTGCAGAGGGGATGCATTAGATATGGCATGTTTTAATGAGGCAGTCACATGCCAGGGGTAGCCGCCCAAGGCTTCATCCCCGCCATGCCCGTCAAGCGTAACCACTATACCATGTTCGCGCTGGGCTTTATGCACTGCCCAAGGACCCAGGTGAATATCTGAGATTTCTTCAAATTGAAAAAGAACCTCTTCAAAATATTCTAGATACATCTGTGGGGTAATCTCGCAATAGATTGGATACGCACCGGTTTTTTTTATGACTTCGTCCGCATATTCTCGCTCGTCAATAGCGGAACCGGGATAGGTGGCTACGAAAGCTCGCTGCCAGTCGCTGGCCAGCCTTTGCCCAGTATTACCTGTGTCATGGATATGGCGCATACTGCAAACAATGGAACTGGAGTCCAGCCCGCCGCTCAATGCCGTGCCAATTGGCACATCACTTCGCATCCGAATCCGGCAGGCATCCAGGAACAACTCACGATAGCGTTCAACCTGTTTGTCATATGTGATAGGCGTAGATTCAAGATAATCGAGCGTATTCCACCAACGACATATCTTCATATCGCCACTTTGTTTGATCGTTAGGCAATATCCACCGGGAAGCCGTTTCAAATCTCGCAAGAGGGAGCGTTCCATCCCTTCCACAAATTGACGATCGGTCAATGCGGCCGCGACCATCTCAGGGTCAAACTCAGCCCGGAACCAATCCAGTGTGAGGAAGGCTTTCATCTCAGATGCAAAGGCAAACCGTTTTTGATCGAAATAATAAATAAGCGGTTTTACACCAAAGCGATCGCGCGAGATGAACAATCTGCGCTCATGGCGATCCCAGATTGCGAAGGCCCACATGCCGTTAAATCGAAGCTGGCAATCTTCTCCCCAGTGGTGATAGCCTGCCAGAATAATCTCGGTATCCGAGTCTGTACTAAATTGATAACCATACTGTTCCAATTCTGCTTTGAGCTCAAGAAAATTATAGATTTCGCCGTTGAAGACAATCCAATAGCGTCCATCCCCAAAAGACATGGGTTGGCGACCACCCTCAGAAGTATCAATGATCGCTAGGCGCCGGTGCCCAAAACCAAGATTTGCCTCGGGATCGATATAGAACCCGTTCCCATCCGGACCGCGATGCGCCAGACTGTTTGTGAACCGTTCCAGCATGGCTGGCGAAACAGGTTGACCTTCGAGATTCCAAAGCCCGGCAATACCACACATGTTGCTAGCTCTTTCCTATGGATTTCAAGCGCTCTGCAAAGGAACGGAAATTAATATCAGCATTATAACTTTCCCGCCAAACCAGGCGACTTTCTTTTCTCATTTCTGCAGACAGCGAGGGATTATCACATATCTTCAACAAGGCTGCTGCAATCTCTTCCGGTGTTGGGTCGGGACTGAGGAGAAGACCATTCTTTTCTGAAACAATCTCAGGGTTTCCGCCTACAGACGTGGCTACAACTGGAATCCCACAGCTAATTGCCTCCTGGATCGATACGGGCGCGCCCCCCTCTGTCTCGCTGACATTCACAAACAGGTCACAGGGATGATTCTGGTAATGCCGCATAATCTCATGATTGGGAACATCGCCTACAAAACGGCCTTGGACGTTAAACGGAAATTTCCGCGACATTTTTCTCTCAAGAGACCTTCGGCCTTTTCCATCCCCAAAATGGATCCACTCAAACTTTTGCTCCGGGCGTAGGCGAGCCGCAGTTGCAATTCCATCAAGCAACAAACCAAGTCTCTTCACCGGTACAATATAGGAACAAGAGATGATTCTAAAAACGCCATCATCCGATGAACTAGAAATAAATCCCGGGTCATCTATTCCTAAATGTGCTGTCTCGAACTTCGATATAAATTCTGGATAACGGTCACGAAAATGGTTTTTGCCTGCATCTGAAGCAAAAAATAGCATATCCAACTCCTCTAATGTCTCACGTCTGTAGGGCCAATAATATGGATAATAATATTCCTCATAAATATCATAGCCATGCGCTCTGGATACCACCCTTATGGCCGGAAATTCTTGTCCGACCATCGCAAGACCCGTGGCGGCATGGTCAAACCAATAGCTATATAGAATACAGTCGTTTGGATCAATCTGTTGAGTCTGGATCAAATTCGTTATCCATTGTCTGGTCAATTCAACCCTGCTGGAAAATAAAATCAGTTTTAAAATTTTTGAGGGGTAAAGTAAGATGGATAGATGGTTATGAATCTCCTGAAAAAAGGAGCGCGATGCCAATGCCAACTGGATCATCCTGTGAGGACGCGAATTCCTCTGAAGAAAATCTGCGTATCGGTCATCCACCTCCACACCGGAAGGAAGTGAAAGTCTTTTTCCTTTGCAAGTCCTGGGTACCAGAAGGATCTTTTCAAATTTTTCTGCCAAATGATGTATTTCAGGCCTAACAAATATGTGCTCCGCAGCAAAATCATAAGGATAAGATTGGGTAAAAATAATAATTGTCATTCTAACTAAGCCGCTTTCGATTCCAGAAATAAGTTTAGCCTACAGCGCATGAGTGAAGTCATATTTTCTTTTCAAGATATGAAGTGAAGGAAAAAAATTCCCTGGCAGCACAAAACGGGTTATTTGTCTGAACTGATAAGAAGGCATTGGGATCACGACAAAAAACGGTCAGCGAAGGCTTATGGCAGATCGTTTTGCCAAGATCATCGCGACTCCTCTTTTTAAGACGTACTGGAAAAATCTTAATGGCCAGGTAGAGTTATATCTGAAGCCTTCAACAGTATAATGAACGAATTTTTTGTAGTTCAACATCCATATACTTCTGGCTGCCATATCCACAGTTTCCAAAGTCCGGAGTTGGATCAACAATTTCCTCGCCAGCCCGGACAAATCCTGATCACCCAAATAAAAACTTGTCATCGCCAGATGCTCATCTGCACTCCATGCACGTTTCTCACCATTCTTATCAAAAGTGAGAGAGTCTTCATGCATGCGATAGTTATACACAAGATCATTAA
>DATDRD010000321.1:0-2337 GCA_035291925.1 Anaerolineales bacterium | reverse complement strand
ATGTTGGTGGTGCCCACTGAAAATTTATTAATGAAGCTTTCCACACCGGGGATGAAATAGCCTAGCCCTACACCAGCTGCCATAGCCAGGAAAATCCATAATGTCAAATAACGGTCCAGTGTGGACAGTTTTCGGGCGACGCCCGGAGTGGCTGCTTGTGAAACAGTGGAAACTCTCGAGGTCGTCATGTTAAGCTGCCTCCATCTCCGCGTTAACCAGCCAGATTGTCACTTCCGCCTCGTTGGGGATGCGCCCGGCGCAAACCAGCTTTTCATTGATCACCAGTCCAGGGGTATATAGGATGGGATATTTTCGCATCTCGTTATAATCGGTAACCTTCTCGAAATGGGCATCCATGCCTATGTGGACCACTGCTTGCCTGGCGATGGCCTCCACTTTCTTACAATTATCACAACCGGGGCCAAGAACTTTGATCGTAAGCATAGCAACCTCCATTTTTTATAATAAGTAACCCAAGTTGCTACCTTACCAAGTAGTTGATAGAGCAGGCAAGCACAAAGAGAGCAACCTTGAGTTCAAAGCCACGAGAAGTGACGGCATGAATATGCTTAGGAAGGAGTTGCTCAATCAAGCTACCTGTCGTTTCAATGAGTTTGCGGTAGGAAGACCTCAAGTAATGCACCCAAGGCGGAACCGGGCGCTTTGAGTTCTTCTTGCGGATTGGGATGAAAGAGATGCCAGCTTCATTGATAACATCTTCAACCTCGTAATCGTTGTAAGCTTTATCGCCGGTGAGTTTGGCACCTTCAGGCAGATCAAAGTCGTACAACTTCAGAGCGCTTGTATCACTGTAATTGCCCGAAGTCAGGAAAAACTCGACCGGTTGACCAGTTTCGGTGATCATCAGATGGATCTTCAGCCCATAAAAGTAACGCTTCTTGCTGGCTTGGAAGCCCCGGAAATCTTCTCCCCGGTAAAGCCGACAGCGCTGGATACGATAGTTGTCGCAAACCGCCACCGGGAAGCTGTCGATCACATAGATCGAGTTGCTGTTCAACTGCTTCCAGGTTTCACCCAGCAGACTGAAAAAGGTCAGGAACAGGTCAGCATTGCGATGCCAGCGTCGATTGAAGCGACTCTTCCCCAACATATTAGGAATATAACCCTCCGTCTGGAGCATTCGGCGAGCTTTCTCCAGATTCCCGCCATAATCCAGAGCTGCCACAATCGCAGTGGTCATGACTTCCGCATCCGTCATTTGACATTGAGGATCATTTCGATGATGAAGCGCCTTCAACATATCGTCACACAGGCAATAAACTGCTACAATTCGGGTGTCCATGTGTTCCTCCGGTTGGTTGTGGTTTGGTCACCATCAACTTTACCAGAGACACATGGACTTTTTACATCAATCGCCCAAGGTGGCAACTTGGGTTAAGTAATAGACATTGAATGGGACCTTGCGCCAGAGATTCAGGTCTCAAGGTCAAGCGAGCACCTCGATCGTTGGTTCGATCACAATCTCGGATTTCACCGAATTCGCCACCAAGCTGTACTTTTGAGCCGATTGAACGGCGCGCCGGGCGCGGGCTTCGACGACGGCCGAGGCCTCGCCGCCCCTCGAGACGCGGATCACTGGCCAGAGGTGCAATTTGGTAAATATTTCCGTGCGGTCCAGCTCGATCAGTTTGGTACCTTCGGCGCGGCATTCATAGGACAGCAAGTTGAGTTTGAAGCGCTCACTGGCCCAGATGAACATCATCATGATGCAGGTGTTGGCTGCTGCCACGAAGGCATCCTCTGGAGTGAACACGCCGGGGTGGCCTTGGGCGTCCGGGGGAGCGGAGAAATCCATCTCCGGCCCATTGCCCATGACGATGTGCCCCCAATGCTCTTCTTTCCACGATACTGTGGTATGGTAGGTGGCCGTTTGGCTCATCGGACCGGCTCCTTTTCGGCGCAGAACTCGGCATATTCACGTAGCAGAGTCGAGGCATACGCCTGCTCGTCTTCCGTGGGTACCGAATTATAAATTTTGACCGTTTCCAGCAATCCGCGCGCTGTGTCGTCACAAGGCGTTTTGTTCGCTTCAAGAAACTGCTCGAAAATCAGCGGCAAAGCGATGAGAGACACTACCTGCCCGTCTATTACTATTTTGCGGATTGGGATGCCCGATCCACACGCGCAGGTCGCTTCGACAGTTTCTTGAGGCCGTAGAGCGGGATCCGTCTCAGTGAACGTTCCCGTACGGCGGCTCCAACGCTTGCCGAGCAGTTCATCCACCAGCGCAGCCGTTTGTTCGGTGGTAATTTCAACAGTTTGCAAACCAGACGCGCTCAGACGTCGAGCGCTTCCCAGGCTGCCCAGCCCTTTTTT
>DATDRD010000320.1:0-3158 GCA_035291925.1 Anaerolineales bacterium | reverse complement strand
AGGTCGCGGTTATATTTAGCCCATTCCACCAGGTCGAGCTTTTTATTATCGTGGGCGACAAGAGCTATCTTCTTGTCATGTTCCATTGGAATTTTTTTGTAAGCCATAATACCATGTAGTTCCTTTCTCGCTGTATCCATCTTACTGTGACGTGCCGAGCTGAAGCATCATGGATGCAGACTTTGTGGCACGATGTAGCTCTTATCCTCGGGCTCGCCGCGTTTGTCCCTTTACACACTCTTCACTGCAAATCAACGGTGATATCTATGAGCCAGTTACCCACCTCGCCACCCTCCGCAGACAAATAGATCATGTAATTGGGCGCGAAGGACTGGAATTCCCAGCCGAACAATTGCGTCAGAAATTTCTGTAATACATCTGGGTCAGGTATGCCCCATTCGACATGACAAATAAAGGGTGTAGTCATAAAACCTCTCGCCGCATTTCCCTGATTACCCGTGCCTGCTCATAAACTTTTCCATGCGGTGCAGGGCCTCCTCGATCTTGCTGTATTCGGTTGCATAGCATGCCCGTGCAAACCCGCGGCCGCCGGGGCCAAATGCATTTCCAGGGACAACAGCCACGTGCTCTTCGCGCAGCAATTTTTCGGCGAAGGTCTCATCGTCCATGCCGGAGGCCTGGATGTTGGGAAACGCGTAAAACGCGCCGCGCGGCTCAAAGGTCCGCAGGCCGAGGCGGTTCAGTCCCGCGACCAGTAATCTTCGGCGGCGGTCATATTCCGCCAGCATCTCCTGCACGAAAGGTTCGCCAAGTTTCAAGGCTTCGAGCGCGGCATCCTGCGCGGTGGTGGGCGCGGACATGATCGTGTATTGATGGATGCGCACTAATCCCTGGATGATGTCCGCCGGGCCGCAGGCATAACCGATGCGCCAGCCCGTCATGGCGTAATCTTTTGAAAAACCGCCAAGCAGGACCGTGCGGTCTTTTATGCTTTCGTCCAGGGAGGGGAAACAGACATGCTCGAAATCGTAGACCAAACGATCATAGATCTCATCCGAAACAATCAGCAGGTCATGTTCTTCGGCGATCTTCGCGATCTCGAGCATTACTTCGCGCGTCGCCACCGCGCCCGTCGGGTTGGATGGATAGCCAATGAAGATCACCCTGGTACGCGGCGTAATTGCCTTGCGGATATCGGCGGGGTCAACCATGAAGTTGTTTTCCTCGCGGGCGATCACTTCCACAGGGACGCCGTTCGCCATGATGACTTCAGCCTGATAGGAGACAAAACAAGGCGTGGGTATGATGACTTCATCGCCGGGGTCAAGCAGCGCGGTAAAGGTGAGATACAGCGCTTCGGAAACGCCGACCGTGGCGATGATCTCGTTCGTCGGGTCATATTTCACTTTATATAAACGCATGAGGTTATCGGCAATTCCCTGACGCAGTTCCAGCTTGCCCCAGTTCGATGTGTAATGCGTCTCACCGTTCTGCAGGGAGCGAATGCCCGCTTCGAGAATTGGCTTGGGCGTTGTAAAATCCGGTTCGCCGATGCCGAGTGAGATCACGTCCTTCATGGTCGCGGCGATGTCAAAAAATTTTCGGATGCCCGAAGGCTTGAGTCCCGCCACCCGTTTCGACAGACGTTGAACATCAGTCACTTCATGCATGGAGCCTCCTAAATAGGTTGGATATGCCATTCATCGGGGAGTTCCCGATATGTCAGATCAAAGGCCTGCCCATCTGTTGTCTTGACTCGGAATCCTCTTTCACTGGGACCACGCCAGCGCGCCACGATCTCTGCGACCTCGTAATGAACTCCCTGCCATGTGAGCGAAAGCGGACGTTCTGCATATTCAGAATCTGAGCGACATTCGACCGTGTTCATCATGCTACGATAAAAGGACGGCGCTATCATCGCCAACGTTCAACTGGATGACGTGCCCGTCGCCTCTTCCCCGGACTTTAGCCTGCGTGCCGATCAAGGAGCGACTCAGCGCTGCATCCTGGATCTCACAATCTGCTTCGATGATGCTTTCCGTTATATTGCTGTTTGTGATCCTGCAATTCGCTCCAATGGAAGCATAGGGTCCAATCACAGACTGCCTTATTTCAGCGGATGGATGGATAAAAGAGGGCGCAATGATTTTCACACCATCGTTTGTTTCATTGATCGTTTTGTTCGCTTTGCCCTGGTCGAGCAGTATCTTGTTTGTATCCAGTGTGGCTTCGATGGTGCCTGTGTCGATCCACGTGCTGATCTCATTCGTGCGCACCCTCGCCCCATGCTCGATCATCAGAGAGATCGTATCGGTGAGGAAGTATTCGCCTTTCATCATAATGCCGCGTTGCATTTGTTCCTCGATCGCGGCCAGTAATTTTTCTGCGCTTTTGAAATAGTAGCAACCAACGACGACCAGATTATTATCCATGTCTTGCGGCTTCTCGATGAAGCGCTTCACCCATCCATCTGTGCCGACCTCAGCTACACCGAAGCGGCGCGGGTCAGGCATGGGCATGACCCATGCAACGATATCCGCCTCCTCGTGCGCGAGGAACGAGAAATCCGTCTCCATTAAAGTATCCGAGAAGACGACCAGCATGGGACCGTGCATGTATTCGCGCGCCAGCCAAAGCGCGTGCGATTGTCCCTTCATCTCATGCTGCACTACATAATGTGCATTAAGTTGAGGATAGTTCCCCTGAATGAAGGGAGGCACCTGTGATTCGCCCAGATGGGGGCCAACGATAAAAATATATTCGGCGTTGCCGGGGATGGGGAGGGTCTTGAACATATGAAGCAGATGTTCAAGCGTGGTCTTGCCAGCCACGCTGACAAGTGGTTTCGGTTTGCTATAGGTATGAGGGCGCATGCGCGTGCCCCAGCCTGCCATGGGGATGAATATCTTGAGTGTTTCAGTCATAATACAATTTTACCGCGTGAAATGCGTGGGAACACGATACATCGTGTTCCTGCTCACCATACTCCATGTTGAATTTGTTTTAAGCCCGCTTGATATTCCTGCAACCGGCGGCGATGACCACTACCCAGCGAATCGGGCAGGTCATCCAGCGGAAAGAACCGCTTTTCTGCGATCTCACTATCTTTTTTATCTGTCATGCTGAAGTCTTCCGATAAAAAGAGGGCAATATGGTCGCTCTTCCACTCCGCGAAATTTAGGAATATCCCGAACAAC
>DATDRD010000319.1:0-3996 GCA_035291925.1 Anaerolineales bacterium | reverse complement strand
ATCCTTCGCCGAATCACCCGTCATCATCTGCAGCGGCAGCCCTACCATCAGTGATAGCAGATCATCGAACGGACCATGCTCATCCTCGTACTGTGCCAGGGCCGCATATAACAAAACTCTCATCTCAGGCGCACCGGTCAGGCGGTCGAAATCCAAATTCTCCACCGGTCGGCCATGCTCGTGCGCTCCATCCCCAACATAGAATGAACCGAACTCCCCCGTCACCAGCATCGGTCGCTTGCGGTTCCGCAAGCCAACGATCCCATCCGACAAATGGCCGCGGCCATTATTCGCCACCTGGCTCACCACCTGCAAACCGCCAGGCTTCCCCCACAACTTGGCCGCACCCATCCCCATATCAAAACCGAGATTGATCATTTCAGACATTTTGAACTCCTTTTTATGATTGATAATTGTCATGCACTACCAGATTAGGGATTGGTGGCGGTTTGGACAGGTCTGGACGTGGTTTGGACAATGGTTTGGACAGAATCTACGGCGGTTTGTGGGGTTTGGGCGGTTTGGGCGTTTGGACAGAATTTATCTACCAGGGACCCTAGTGCTTCCGTCACAACCCGGGCGTTGCCTCGCTGCGGGTCCTTTACAAGCCAGCCGCGCGCCTCGTATCGGTCTCCCAGCTCACGCGCATCTCTTTCACTCAATCCCCATTGCATGAGGAGAGACATTGTCATCTTTCCATCCACTTCAGCCAGCGCCCGCCGGATCAGCTCCGCCTCCCGCTCAGGGATTGGACACGCTCCCTCGACCTTGGGCAAATTCAAACGCGCTTTCTCCATGAGATAAAACTGCATTGGCTCGAATGTGTTTGTTTTCAACACACCGCGCCCGGGTGGACGACCCTCCGCCCACTTGCCCCAGCGGTTCGAACGCAGCACCACCGCACCCGACAAGGACGAGAGCGCGATCCGGGTCTGGATGAGATCATTCACAGCCGCAGGTACATTCTCCTTGTGCCACTCGTGCGCAGCCAGGACCATATGCAATCCCCATTTGCGTCCCTGTCGTAATAGCTCAGCCAGCTTTTGGAAGATGACTTTATTCCCCAGGAAATAATTGGCTTCGTCAATCAGAAATCCGATCCGCGCCAGTGGCGCCGGCACGCCCTCGACCAGATTGTATGCATCGATATCCGCAGGGATAATGCCATGCAATGCCGCCTCTCGAAACTTCACCACCCGGTCAGCCATCTTCGACTCCAGTGCATCGATCACTTTAAACATATCCGTATGCGATCCAGCCACCGATATCTCACCGATCTCATTCCATACATCCGGATTGAATGTATGACTTTGCGGGTCAGCCAGATACAACTCCCATCCAAAGATCACCATCTGATACACGAGTAGATCTAGCACATTGCTTTTCCCCGCCCCCTGTCCCGCTCCGATCATCACATTCCGAAGGTGACGCGCCGGCAATGCGATCTCTCCCTTCAATCCCACACCCAACCGGAATATGTTCTTCTCCATGTATCCGCTCGGAAGGGGGACCGACTTCGGAAGAGACAACGTGCCGCGCATCAGCACCACGTAGCGCGTGCCCGTCTCCTTGTTGATATGTACCGGCATCCTCAATGCGGACCGCAATCGCCGAGCGATCTCCGGGTTCTCATATGCCCTGAGACTCCGGCCCAGCATCAGCGGGTCATAGGATGCAATCAGATACAGCCGTTTGTCGCGCGCAGTCAACTCATACGTCGCCGGCGCCATCAGACCCAGTTCATCGATCATCAAATCGTCGATCACAGCTGCCACTTGCTCAGCCTGTGGCAAAAATGCAGATATGCTAGTCATTTTTTATCTCCTCTAACAATCCCTGATCCGCCTCATCCGTGACCGGGCTCATTGAAGTGGGATTGCCAACTGTCACACGCGCATGCGTCGAACTGAATTCACTCGTCACGATCTTCGCACCTGTCTGTGCATATGGAGTCGGCAGGGCCCTTATGGCTTCCACAGCCTGATTGCGCCGCTTGATATCCGATTGCTCTCTCTCATCCATCGGCGCATAGCGGATAACTGAACCATCCTTTGCAACTTTCATCACTCCCGTTTCCATATCCTCAGCCTTGACCAGGACCGTATCCCCGTTGTCCGTCTTCATTTGCAGCAGTGGCACCGCGCCATGCTCATCCCTCGCATGGACACGTGTCTTTACATATTCACCAAAGCCTCTCCCAAGAACAGCGATTGCACCCACGATGATCAGCCAGGGGAGATATGCATCGAAATAATTTTTCATCTCCTGCCTGCGCACAGCCAGGGCCACCTTATCTGCTTCCCCCCGCTCGATCGTTGCAACCGCATACACTGCATTTTGAGTCCACACCGCATGTGTGGGCAGCACCGCATTCGTCGCTGCCTGTGCCACCGTGGTCTCTTGTGAATGGACTGCATACATCCAGGCAGTCCCTGTGCTGGCAGCCACCGCTGTGTTCATGACCATCGTCCCCTCTGCATTTGCAGTCGCTTGCATATAAGCCGCGCGCGCCTGGGCAGTCAATTCAATTCGCCAGGCCGCAGCCGTTTCTTCTGCCTGCCTTGCCTCCTCCCGTTCCTTTTCAGCCCGCGCCTCCGCGGCTATCCGCTCTCGTTCCAGTGCCGCCTGGTTTGCCTGTGAAGTCAACCCTATGGATTGCTGTTGCGCCACCTGCGTCCCGCTGAAATCATAGAACGACATGGTTGGCGTGTAATGCATATCCAGAGTCGGGCTGGGCACTGGAGTCATGGGCATTACATACCCATTTTCAGCCGCCAGCGTCTGGTACTTCGGAGGCGGGATCACACCATCCCGCGCATACAACGTCGCATACATCCGTGCTTCATCCTGCTCTGTTGGAGACAAGCCACACGCAGCCAGGACTGCGGACAGCAAGAGCAAGACCACAATCATGCTAAAGATCAATTTCAATTTCATCGTTCACCTCCTGATCACGCACAGTGCCTCGCGGCGCGCGCATCGATCCAACTCTTGGCACGCGTCCATCTCGATTTGCCAAAGCCATAAGTAGTACATCCTCGCGTGTCAATTTGGGAAGCTTCTGCTGCTGTTGATATTGTGCGTTCGGTCCAGACTTCCATGAACCGCGCCGCGTCGTTTGTCCTATCCACCAATGCCTATAAATCTTCCTACCCTCCACAAATGCAGCCGCGGCCAGACCCGCCAGTGTGGCGCCGCCGATCCATTTCAAGACGAACACCATCCCTTGATTGAGGACATTCATTTCAGTCACCCCCACGGATGTATTTGCGCGTGCCTCCACAACAGCCGGTGTGATCGGGTCCCAATTCCCCATGACCACAGCCGCTGCGATCACCAATAGGAAGGCAAAGCCGTACAGTGATAAGCCCTTCATGGTTTCCTTCCTTTCATAATCTTGCATTTGATCATCCAAATAAACTTCTTCCGTCTCTCGTTCATCAAACCGTACTTCACACTTTCCGAAAGTTCGCGTAAACGAGCCAGAAGCAACCAGATCTTATTCACGCCTCACCTGCCTTCCCGCACACTCTGCACCATGCGATCTTGACTACTGAAAGCTGACCGCTGACCGCTGATAGCTCAGCCTCCAGCACATCGTGCCAGCGGATACCGTAGCATCCCAAGCAATACCTCTCCTCCCCCACCAGCCGCACCGTCCGGAACCCGTTCGCAGGCTTATGCACCGGGACCTCCCCGGTCGCAATCGCAAAAAACATCCTCACTGCCAATGAAGTTCCATAAATAGGAGAGAAGAACCCGCTTTTTTCTGAAAAATGATCTTGACCGACAATATGAAACATTAGAGCCTATGCCAACAGACCAAAAAACGGGGGGTACCCCCCATATACGGGCTTGACAGTGAACATCGAAGTTCACTTGGTGAATGTCTCGTGCTTGCAACGTTCACCAAACATAGAACACGTTTTCTAAAATTTACTATATATATATACTTACAAAAAACAATGTTCACTTTGCCTCACTTTCGCGTGTCTA
>DATDRD010000318.1:0-7223 GCA_035291925.1 Anaerolineales bacterium | reverse complement strand
TTGCGAATTATGGCCGGCCGGAATTCTTTAGGTCCCTATTTGCTTTTCTGGGATGTATGCTAATTGGCCTAGTACTAAATATTAAGTATGACAACATCGGCTATTCTCTAATTTTTCAAGCGATTGCTTGGGGTTTTCCTGCGACTGCAGCCTTCTGGCAACCTGCTTATAAAATTTTCCATAAGATTTTGGGTAATAATAATATTCCAGTTGCTATCTTTAGGCGCAATTGGTGGGAATACATTACATTAGCTATTCTGGTTCCAATACCAGTAGCAATGTTCTTTCGTGGCTTACAGATGGTTTTCAAATGAAACTTGTCGCTCTCGCTGGCGGAGTCGGCGGTGCAAAACTCGCACACGGACTCGCTCAAATTCTCCCTCCTGAAAACCTGACGATCATCGTCAATACCGGCGATGATTTTGAGCACTATGGCTTATATATTTGTCCCGATCTTGATACGGTCTGTTATACATTGGCGGGATTGGCGAATCCAGAAACGGGCTGGGGACGCGCTAATGAAACGTGGAGCGTTATCGAGAACGCGTCCAGGCTGGGGGGACCGAATTGGTTCCGCTTGGGCGATCAGGATTTGGGAACACATCTTGAACGAACGCGGCGGCTGAAAGAGGGGCAAACGTTAACTCAAATTACAAAGGACTTTTGCAAGGCATGGGGAATCGAGCATACTATCCTGCCGATGTCCAACCAGCCAGTCAGAACCATTGTTGATACAGATAACGGTGAATTGGCTTTTCAGGAATATTTCGTCCATCGCAGGTGTGAGCCGCGCGTCAAAGGCTTTCGGTTTGACGGGATAGATAAAGCGGAACCAGCTCCAGGGGTGTGTGAGGCGATCCAATCGGCAGATGCGATTGTCATTTGCCCGTCGAATCCATGGGTGAGCATTGATCCGATTCTAAAATTGCTCTCCCCTTTCCTTTCAGGAGAGGGGGTGGGGGTAAGGTTCGTTGCAGTTTCCCCCATCATTGGCGGGCAAACCGTCAAGGGGCCGGCGGCGAAGATGTATCGCGAACTTGGCATCGAGCCGTCAGCGCTGGCAGTCGCCAATCATTATCGTGGTTTGGCGACGGGGTTTGTGTTGGATGGAATTGATCAGCAACTGAAAGGAGATATTATGGGTTTAAATATGCGTACACTTGTAACCAATACGCTGATGAACAGTCTTGATAATAGAAGCCGATTGGCTAAAGACGTGCTAAACTTTATCGGAACTGACTTATGACGATCTGGGCGATTATCCCCGTAAAACCTTTACGAAGTGGTAAATCGCGCCTGGCTGGAACTTTATCTGAAGACGAACGGGCGAAGCTGAACCGGACCCTACTGCAACACACACTGAAAACGTTATCTGACTTGAAGGAAGTGGAACACGTGCTGGTTATCAGCCGCGATCCCCAGGTATTGACGGTCGCCCGTATGTACGGCGCGCGGACCGTCCGTGAGGACGGTCAGCCACATTTGAATACTGCCCTCAAACGCGCCACGGTCGTTGCGCAGGTATATGCAACACGCGGCGTTTTGGTGCTGCCAGTCGATCTTCCTTTGATCTCACGTGAAGATATTCTTACGCTGATCGAGCGCGCGGCTGATCCGCCTGTGGTTGTGATCGCGCCGGACAGGCATGAAAAAGGCACGAACGCATTACTGATCTCGCCCTCTGGTTTGATCGAATACGACTTTGGCGAAAACTCTTTTCAACATCATTGTCAACGTGTAAAAGAAGCAGGCGCGAGACTGGAGATCGTCAACCTGCCTTCACTCGGATTGGATCTGGATTTACCTGAAGACCTCGAACTCGTTCGGAAACTGGAAATGACGAAGATCGCAGAGTAGTGCACAACCAGAATTCAGGCGGCAACTCTCCAATCATGGTATCTCCATGCTGGAGAGTCGTTTTTATTTGGCTGAATTGCCAAAGTTGGCTATACTGTTTAATGTGACATAACACCGTCTGGAGTTTCTAAACTTGGCTTATATTTGTAGGATACTATAATGAACTTGTGGTTTTTGACACGAAAATCCAACTCTTTTTCCCAATTGAAGTGTTACATGGATAAGAACTGCAATGTAGAGTCGCGAATGATGATCAGACACCAACTCCATGCTGAATTTCTCAGATATGAATATTGCGGGGAGAAACCTTGCACGAACGCATGCCCTGTCAATTGTTCGCCATTTGAATTTATGATGGAGGCTCGTGTAGGATATCCACTCTATATCAAGCCTTCTGCTGCCGAGATCATGCGCAATCATCCCCTAGGAGATGTTTGTGGTCTCGTATATCCAGCTCAGTTCTGTATCTTCGAGAAACTCTCCAAATGCCACTCACTTCCGCTGAACGACAGGAATTAGCAGACTATGAGATCGAAGTAAATGATCGAATCCGCATCAGCAAGTTTAGAACAGTTGAGAATTGATCGCAACCTGCTAAAACAAACGCCAAGGCGAGAAGGGAAAAGATATGACAACGAGATTTGAAAATGGAATTGTTGTAACACTCGGGCCCAAGAATCAGGTTCTATGGAACGGGTCAGTTGTAACCGAAGGCAAAAATATGGTGGCAGTTGGCGATGCTGCCGAGTTGAAGAAGCATTTCCCCAACGCTGAAGCAGTGGATTGCACTGGCAAGATCGTTTTGCCCGGGTTTATCTGCACGCATCATCACTTCTATTCAACGATGGCGCGCGGCATGGCTATCCCCGGAGAACCCGCTTCCAACTTTGTGGAAATCCTTGAGCGCCTGTGGTGGAAAGTGGATAAAGCCCTGGGCGAGGAAGATATCACGCTTTCGGCACAAATCCCGCTCATCGAATGTATCCGCAACGGCACGACGACCGTGATCGACCACCATGCTTCTCCAGGCATGCGCGATGGCTCACTTGACCTGATCGAAAACGCGGTTCGCCAGGCAGGGATCCGCGCCTCGTTGTGTTATGAAGTCTCGGACCGAAATGAGATGAGAGGCGGCATTCGGGAAAACGAGCGCTTCATCAAAAAGATTGGCAAAGGTGACGGACAGATCACCGCCATGATGGGGCTGCATGCATCCTTCACGCTCTCGGATGAAACACTGGAGAAATGTGCGGGCATTGCAAAGGATGCAGGAGTGGGATGTCATATCCATGTGGCAGAAGATCTTGCTGATAGAGAAGACTCCCTGCAAAAGTATGGCATGCCGACAGTTCATCGATTGGACAAGATGGGTGTGTCTGGAGCGAAGTCTCTCTTCATCCACTGTGTTCATATTGACGAGTCAGAAATGGACCTGATCGCTGCTACTCAGACGGGTGTTGTCCACAACCCTGAATCGAATATGAATAACGCAGTCGGCGTTACCAAGCTCTTCGATCTGTTGAAGAGAAACATACTCGTTGGCTTGGGGACAGATGGCATGTCTTCTGACATGCTGTCTCAGATGCGCTGTGCATACCTGCTTCATCGTCTCGCCAACAGCGACCCGCGAGTTGCATTTCTTGAAGCACCCAAGCTCCTGTTGGAAAACAATGCTGAGATTTGTGAACGCCAATTCGGTATTCGTTTGGGAGAAATCGCAGAAGGTCGTCCCGCGGATCTTGCTATCATGGATTACCAGCCTCCAACAGTGCTTAGTGCCGCGAACTTCCTCGGGCATCTCATCTTTGGCCTTGTGGATGCAACCGTCGACACTACGGTTTGTAGAGGCCAGATTCTAATGCAGGGCAAGAAAATCCTCGCACTGGACGAGGAACGCATTGCCGCCCGCTCACGCGAGCTTGCCCCACAAATGTGGCAGAGATTAGCGGCGCTCTAACCCAGATGTTTCCTGATAATAAAACTGCCCCGAAATGAGACAGTTTTTATCTCAATGAACTCTTGGGATTGGGAAGGTTTCAATACTCTACAACTCATTATTGTCGATTCATCATCTGCGTTAGAATGTGAGGGTACATATCAATTGGAAGGCAATCGAAATGTAGCGATGCCTGACAAATGCTTCGAAATGGATTTTCCAGGTTAGGCGGCACCCGACGGAATTGGAGAGGATGCCTTTTATGAACATTCACGCTCCACGTTGGATTCATCCTGCAGTAACGCTGCTGTTCGTGATGGCGCTTTCTGCCTGCGTGAGCGCTTCCCCGACCACTGTCCCTTTGCTGGAGGCCACACAACCGCCCACTCAGACGATTACAGTACCGACCGTAAACACCGCGATGTCTGCGACTCGCACCCCAAAGCCAACCGAAGGCCCGCCCCTGCTCTCAGGCCCGGACGTGGCGTTTCAGGATGTGCAATTCACTCTGCCGACAGTCCTTGTGAGCGCGGTCCAGGCGCGGGTGGTACCCGAAACTGATAGATTGGGCGAGTTATATCCCGCCTACACCGAGTTCACGCTGGTCGATTACAACTCTCAAAATACTCGGATTGAGCCACAAATCCAGATCTACCCGGTGCACGAACTGGGTCAATCTGCCACTCAGGCCGTTCAAGCGCTCAAAGACTTGCTGACAGCGAAGCCTGCTACCTTGCCGCGTGGGATTCCTATCCTGCCCACTGTGCCTGCGGGACAGCTCATCGATGTCCAGATACAGTACCTGACGTTCACCAACGGATCAGGCATACGGGTTCTAACACAGTTTGCTCAAAACACGTGGCCCATCAATAACGAAGGTCTGGTGTACATCTTTCAGGGTCTGACAAGTGATGACGCCTACTATATATCAGCATTCCTGCCTGTGAGCGCGCCCTTCCTGCCGGATCGTGTGGACGACCCGGCCAAGGTCCCACCCGTGGGTGGCATCTCCTTCCCCCAATTTGACTCGCCAAATTTTGAGGCGGAATACGCAAACTATCGGCAGGCGATCACACACAAACTGAATACGACCTCCGGGGAGGAATACATACCAGGTTTGAATGTATTGGACGATCTGGTCGAATCTTTGCAGATAGAGTCAGTCGCTGCGACACAGGAACAGGCGACAGTCCCTTGTGTGAATGCTCTTCCCACCCGCTTACGCGTAGGCATGTTTGCCTACGTCAACCCTGACCCGCCCCTGCCAAACAACCTTCGTCGTGAGGCGGGAAAGAACAGTTCTCTTATAGGCGACATCCAGCCCGGGCAAGCAATGAAAATCCTGGAGGGGCCTCAATGCGCAGATGGATGGGTGTGGTGGAAAGTGCGCACTCTTGAGCCTCAACTCGAGGGCTGGACTGCGGAAGGCGACCGTCAGAATTACTGGCTGATCCCTTGTGAATCACGGAGTAAGTGCGGTCCCTAGAACATACTATTGGATTAAGAATCATCATCGTAAAGACAATGTCTTCTTACTTTAGAGGTGTGGGCTAGTTGAGTTCTCTTTGTATTCGCAATAATCTCATCCAATCCACTTTCAGGTATAATAACGTTTATTACCAATATTCATTTATTACCAGATAACAAGAGAACTCCCGAATTTCAAAATCGAATTAGCTTTCCCATCATCCCATACATGGAGGATCGTCACCTGTGGAAAGAGTAGCACTATACCTGCAAGACTCTCATGATCTCAGAGATGGACTGGACTACGCTCGCTATGCTGAAGCGCATGGCTTTGAGGCCGTTTGGCAGGCTGAATCGCGTTTGGTCCGGGATGCGATTGTCCCGATGGCTGCCTACGCCGCTGTCACAGAACGGATCAAAGTTGGATCCGGAGTCATCAACAACTGGACTCGCAATATTGGTCTGCTTGCTGCCACCTTCCTAACTCTTGATGATTTGGCACCCAACCGCATCATTTGTGGCATCGGCGCGTGGTGGGACCCACTAGCGAGCAACGTGGGCATCAAACGCCACAAACAATTAACTGCAATGCGCGAGACCGTGGATGTGATGCGCCGCTTGCTGAACATGGAACGAGTCACATTTCATGGTGAATTCCATCATGTGGAGGGGATTGAATTGGATGTTGTCCATGGGCGCCGTGAGCCGCGCAACATCCCAATCATGATCGGTGCGACAGGAGATCAGATGATGGAGCTGACGGGAGAAATCGCGGACGGGGTCGTGCTCAATTATTGTGTCCCCCCTGCATATAACGATAAAGCATTGGAATTATTAGACAAAGGTTTGAAGAAATCGGGCCGCAGGATGGAAGACTTCGACCGCCCGCAATTAATTGTCTGCTCGGTAGATGAGAGTCATGAGAAAGCCATCGAATATTCCAAAGAACTGCTCTGCCAATATCTCGCGCAGCAGCCCCACATCGCCAAAGCCTCGGGAGTATCGCAAGATGTGATTCATGAAATCCAATCCATTTTGGGATGGCCCGCCACAAAGGAACAGATCCACCAGGCCATGCATCTCGTGCCCGACGACCTGGTCCACCGCATCACCGCCTCGGGGACGCCTGATGAGGCCAGAGCCAAAGTGGATGAATATAAGAAGCGTGGATGCACTTGTCCGATCCTGTATCCGGTAGGCGGGAATTTCAAACTGCTGATCGACACCTTCACACAGGCGTAATCAAAAAGCGTCCTGATACAAAAGTTCAGGATGTTTTTTGATTCAATACCGATTCGCTTAATTGATCCTGCAAATAATCCAGCAACATCTGGAAGGCCGCGTTTGCCGATGAAATTTTATTTTGCTCGCGGTTACCTGAAAATTGAAAAAGCCTTGTCCATTCGCCGTCTTTTGCGACTAGCCCAATCCAGGTCGTGCCAACCGGTTTTTCGAGGGTCCCACCGCTTGGCCCGGCAATCCCAGTCACAGAAATAGCAATATCTGTATTCAAAATGCGGCGGGCCCCACGCGCCATTTCCAGAACCGTATCCTGACTCACAGCGCCTTTGGTGTTTAATGTATCCCAAGACACACCCAGTAAAGCCACCTTCGCTTCATATGCATAAGCCACTACACCTCCCAGAAAGTACTCTGAAGAACCCGGTACATCTGTAATAAGGTCTCCAATCAGACCACCTGTACAGGATTCCGCAACTGCAAGCTTTAATGCCCTTTGCCGCAGGAGATGCCCAATTCGAATTTCCAACGAATCTGCCACAATAACCTCGAATAAATTGCTATGGAGATTATACACGGAGCGCCTCATTCTCGGTTATAATTTTTTTCATGGCAGATTGGGCAGGAAAAACGCTCGGCAAGATCCATATCGATGAATTGGTGGCCCGCGGGGGCATGGCGGAGGTGTATGTGGGCACCCACGAGTCTTTCGGGCGGGTGGCAG
>DATDRD010000317.1:0-6546 GCA_035291925.1 Anaerolineales bacterium | reverse complement strand
CCGCCTCCAGGACAATGGATTGTGTCAACGGGAACGTTGGAAATGCGAGCAGATAATCTTGAACATACTGGAGCACGTTGTTGATGGTCAATTTGGGGGAGTCGCCGCGTGTGGTCGCGTTGAAAAACTCTGATAAACATTGAATGCTCAGGCAACCCAGCGACCTGTTTTGCAGCTCGCGAACAATCGTCACGGCATGGGCACGTTTTCCTAGTTCAGTGAGGTCAAAGACGTAAACCAGAATATTGGTATCAATCAGTATTTCGGTCATAGCGCTTCATTCGTTCCTCGTAGAGGTCCTCACGTTTCCAATCACGCTTTTCTTGAGGCACAGGAGGTAGTTTATCCATTTCCTGTATCGCGGCATCAAGCCTTTTCCACGCTTCATTATCATATGCGCGGCGATAGCCGGCCCGCTTTAACTCATTTTCCAATGCGCGGCGAATAATTTCAGCCTCACTTACCCCACGCGCTTCAGCAACCTTTTTGAGCCGTTCTTCCTGGCTTTTCTGAATATAGATTTGTTTGCGAACCATCTGTGACATAGGATGCTCCCGTGACTATACATCACATTATACATCTCCAGCCATCTCCCAAAAGAATGGGGAAGATTACACAAACAAGGATTGCACCGCTTCCCTGAATACCTTCGTGTGATAATCCACATCTTCCTGCGTGGCATCAGGCGAGATCAAGGCCATATTGTGAAAAGGTGTCATCAGTATGCCGCGATTGAGGGCAAACAGATGCATATAACGGTCAAGTTCGTGGTCAATGGCGGCAAAAGCTTCACCCCCATTCTTCGGGGGAGTTGGACGGAACCAATATTCGGAACGGTTGCCAAGACGTTTAACGATCCATGGCAGGTTGAATTCCTTGATCACCCCTTCAACGCCCTCCGTGAAGCATTCCTGTAATTTAATCGCCTTGCTATAGAACTCGTCGGTCAATACATTTTGAAGTGTGGCCTTCATCGCCGCAATGGACAGGGCATTGCCTGCAAGAGTGCCGCCGATACCGCCAACGTCCGCATCGTCAACGTCAAGTCGCGACGCAAATTGCTCGGAAACTTCCTCAGTAAAGCCGTAGACCGCCGCGGGCACTCCACCAGCGAGGGGCTTGCCGATCGTCAGGAAATCAGGCTGAAGTCCGAATGAAGTGGTGTATCCGCCGGGACCCGTGCAGATGGTGTGAGTCTCATCAATGATGAGGTAAGTCCCATATTTGCGGGTCAATTCACGGAGCGCGTCATGAAAGCCGGGGTCGGGCTGAATAATGCCAATGTTCGTCATCACAGGCTCGGCAAGGATTGCAGCAACATCGCGTACAGAGAGCGCAGTTTCAAGTGCGGCAATATCATTGAATTCAATGACTTTTGTTGTCAGACTCGGATCAATTTGCGGACCCATGTTGTTAGGGCGCGACATGGGTGTGCCTTCTTCGTCAAGAACGATAAGTGATTCATCCACCGAGCCGTGATAGCAATAATTGAAAACAAGAACTCTCGGGCGAGCCGTAATCATCCGCGCCATTCGGAGTGCGAAACGATTCGCGTCGGTGGCGGTGAGGGCAAACTGCCAATATGGAAGACCAAAGCGGCGCTGCAGTTCTTCGCCAACCCAGATGACATCTTCATATGGCAACATGAGCGTGAGGCCTTTTAAGATCTGCTCATTGATCGCTTTGACAGTTGCATCAGGCGAGTGGCCTGTCATCGCGCCGGTGTCGCCAAGACAAAAGTCAATGTAGGAGTTGCCATCCACATCAGTGAAATGCGCACCCTTAGCTTCCTTGACAAAGACAGGAAATGAGCCAGCCCAGCGGATCATCCACAACATCGGTACGCCGCCATACACGGACTTGCGTGCCTGCTGATAGAGGCCGTAGGATTCGGGATGAGTTTTGTGAAAGAGCTGTTCTTCGGATTTAAGGAGTTCTGTGAGTTTGGAGCGATTGAGTGTAGGCATGACGTTTGTATAAGTGGTACACAAGTACACAGGTAAACAAGGAAAGTTATCATCACATTAACCTGCCTACCTGTGTACTTGACTACGTCTGTGCTTTTTTCTTGTTTACTTTACTACTTCCTTCAACGCTTCACTGAAAATACTCAAGCCATCGTTGATCTGTTCAGACGTCACATTCAGCGGCGGGATCCAGCGAATGGTATTATCGTATGTTCCGCAAGAGAGCACGAGCAGGCTCTTTTCCTCTGCAGAGTGGATCACCTCTTTGACAAGTGGTTTGGCTTTGTCTGGCCTGCCACCTTCGGCGATAAACTCTGTTCCAATCATCAAACCTTTGCCGCGCACATCACCGATCTGCGAATATTCTTCCTGGAGTTTTCGCAAACCTGTCATCAATTGAACGCCGCGTTCACTTGCATTCTCGAGCATCTTCTCCTCGCGCATGGCGCGGATCGTGGCAACGCCCGCCGCGCAGGCGACCGCATTACCGCCATACGTGCCGCCATGGGAACCGACGTCCCATTTCTTCATCAGGTCAAGAGGGCTGAACACGCCCGAGAGCGGCAGGCCGGAGGCGATCCCTTTTGCAGCCGTGATAATGTCTGGCACAACGTCGAAATGCTCAAGCGCAAACCATTTGCCTGTACGACCAAACCCGGATTGCACTTCATCAAAAATGAGCAGGATTCCGTGCTTGTCGCAGATCTCGCGCAAACCCTTCATGAAGGAGACAGGCGGAACGATGTAACCTCCCTCGCCCAAAACTGTTTCGATCAGAATAGCGGCTGTCTCCTTTGGAGCGGTCTGTGAGGCGAGCAAGTATTCGAGTTGCTCCAGGGAATACTGGCTTGCCTGTTCTTCAGCCATGCCGAGACGGAAGGCGTACGGGAAAGGTGCCACAAACACACCAGATGGCAGAGGACCAAATCCCGCGCGATAGATGGTCTTTGAGGTGGTTAGCGCCATCGTGCCGGCAGTCCGCCCGTGGAAGGAGCCGCTGAACACGATGACATTTTGTTTGCCCGTCGCAACGCGCGCTAATTTGACCGCGCCTTCCAACGCTTCCGCGCCGGAGTTGCTAAAGAAAAAACCATCGATCGAAGGAGGCACAATTTTTCGCAGTTCTTCGATCAACTGCAGCATCGGCTGATGAATGACGATATTCGCCTGCGCGTGGAGAAAGAGTCCCGCCTGCTCACGAATCGCTTCGACGACTTTGGGGTGGCAGTGACCTGTATTCGTCACCCCAATCCCACACGTGAAGTCAAGCAGTCTTTTGCCGTCTACTGTGTAGATGTATGAACCTTCAGCCCGTTCGGCAACAAAGCTGAAAAGCCGCCCCCAAACAGGAGACATGTGCGGAAAGTTTTGTTCGTAAAGAGTGTTGGTTGCCATATATCTTACGCAGGCAGATACTCTGCCGCCCATCCGATATCGAGCTTGGTGAGCGCGTCCTTGGTCGGGATGCCGTTGGCAGTCCAGCCTGCAAATTTGTAATACGCGTCTTTCGCGGATTCGATTTCCTCGTGAGTCAGAGCGATGCCCGCAGTGGGGCCGGTTCCGCCCAATGCTTTGAAGAATTTCTTCGGCAGTTTATCCGCGCTCCGGTCGAGTCCCTCGCGGGCGTTGAATGTCCTGAAGAGATTCAAACGGCGTTCACCGACCGCCATTAGCTCTTCCAGCGTCACATCCCAGCCGGTGACGGCGCGAATCATCTCGACCGTCTCAGCAGGGCCATAAAGCGTCCACGCGGGACCAAAGACAAATTGACAGAGTTCGACCGAATCAAGCATGGAGTAGAAAACTTCGGTGAGATAGGCGAAGCGGACTTTTTCATCCTGCAGGCTGTAGGCAGGTTGCGGCGTGCCAAGCCCAATCAGTTTGAGGCGGTTGAGGTTGAGGTCAGCCACGCCTTCTTCATAATATGGGTCATGCTCGGATGATTGGTGATCCGCGCCAAAGGGATTGACCGCGTAAATAAGACCCAGTGAACGTTTGGCCTGCGGCATGTGTGCGGGCGCTTCTGCACCCTTGACCGTGATGAGATACTCATCCGCACCATTGCCCCAGACCTTGGCGGCGCGCTCAGAACCCATGCCAAGCGTTTTGCCAAGTCCACCTTCACCCTTCAGAATCATTTCGAGAGCCTTGAGCATCGCATCGGCATCGCCGAATCTGAGCTCGAGTCCGCCGGTTTGTTCTTTGGTGATGACACCTTTTTCAAAACATTCCATGGCAAAGGCAATCGTCGCGCCTGCGGCTATTGTATCTACAGCGTATTCGTTGCACATCTGATTCGCAACCGCGATCGCAGCCATGTTATTCACGCCGCAATACGAGCCGAACGTTCCAAGCGTTTCGTATTCAGGACCGCCATATTTCGCGTCCACTTTGTATGCGCCTTCTTTGATTTCAACTACACGCTTGCAACGGACGACACAGGCAAAGCAGGTATCGCGCTCTTTCAAGATGGTCTCGACCATGCGCGGACCGCTGATATCTTCACAGCCTTCAAACTGACCTTCGTTATAGTTGCGAGTCGGCAAAGTGCCAGTGGTGTTTTGGAACAGCACAACTGTTGCCGTTCCCTCAGCCGCAAGGCCAGGCATATCGGGGTTATCGGGCAGAATCTTGGGGCCAGTTTTGTTCAGCGTGGCCAATGCCTTGCTATCAGCAAGAGTTGGTTTCTTTTTGCCGCGCACCACGACAGCCTTGAGATTCTTGGATGCCATTACCAGCCCCATACCTGTGCGCCCATTATTTCGATTCGCCATCGAGACCAGTGATGAGAAAATCACGCCCTTTTCCGCCGCAGGGCCATGTTGCAAAACCTCAATTTTTTTGTCGCCGAGTTCTTCCTTCAAAATCTCCTCTACTTCCCCCGTCTTCAAACCGAGCAAGTGCGCGGCATCGCGCAGCTCAAGTTCACCGTCTTTAATCCAAAGATAAACAGGCTTCTCAGACTTGCCTTTTATCACAATGCCATCAATGCCCGCGAACTTCATCTCGGCAGGAAAGAAACCACCGCCCTGCGAGTCACCGATACCTCCGCTGATGGGCGATTTCGCGTTCGCGTTGATGCGACTCTGACCTGAGATTGCCGCGCCTGTCGTCACACTGCACATCAACGTCAGCACATTCTCGGGGCCAAGGGGATCAGCGCCCTGCGGCATCTCGCGCAGGATGTAATACATCCCCATGGCGCTCCCACCCATGTACTTGCGATAAAAGGCCTCGTTTGGCTCCTCAATTGTCAATGCACCTTTTGTCAAATCAACATGCAGGATCTTACCGTTATATCCGTTGGGCATGGCTACCTCCGTTTTGGTTTATCGCGCTGAGCGGAGTTGCGGTTTTGCAACGCAGTCGAAGCGCACAACAGTCCTTCGACTGCGCCGCTATCGCGGCTCCGCTCAGGACGAAAGGATTTATGTATTTCTTCAATTATACAAGCGCGCTGGACTTAACACAACTAGAGTTTTCCGAAAAGAACTGTGCTCCCGCCTCCTCCTAAGCCGACGGTTGATTCTATTTCGAGGGGCCCTCTCTTCCCTTTGCAAGACCCCGCGGCTACCTTGTCCGTTCAACGGTTTTCCTGTATAGTCTGCTCATGACCAGGCAAAAACCAAAGGAAGACAAAAAGCGCGAGGAGCGTATCACTCACAGCATTGTAGTAGACGCCTACGGGGAAGATGAACGCGCCCTCGGCTGGTATTACTACCTTGAAGAAAAAATCGCTTTCCCATTTACAGGCGAGTGCATCGAGAAACGCGGCATCTCTCCGTTACGCAAGGGCGAACAGGCGGAAGTCATCGGCATGTCCAAAGAAGATGACTGCACGAGCGAAATGTTCGTCCAAATCAAATGGCAGGGACGCGAGATGGGCATCCCGCTCGCGCAAATCAAACCCGTGAAAGTTGATCCCGGCACAAAAGAAGCCATTGAAGATTGGCAGTACTGGGTGGCGATGGGATATATGTTTTAGTTTGGAAAAGAAAATCTTATGAGCGAATATCAATACTACGAATGGCAGACCATAGATCGTCCCCTCAGCGCCCGCGAACAAACGGAAGTGGACGGACTCTCCAGCCACATGGATACGGTCACATCCACGCAGGCAATCGTCACCTACTCCTGGAGTGATTTTAAACACGACCCCACAAAAGTTTTGCTCGATTATTTCGACGCCTTCCTATACGACTCAAATTTCGGCATGCGCAGGCTTATGTTCCGTTTGCCAAAAAACCTTGTTGATATTGAATCGATCCAACCCTACCTTCTCGAAGATTGGATCATGCTCGAAGAACATGGAAAACATTTCGTCCTCGAGATCCAAATCAATGACGACTCAAATTTCTTTGAATGGATCGAATCGAATGGCATCCTGGGTCAACTCACGCCTCTGCGCGAACAACTCCTGCAAGGCGATACTCGAATACTCTATCTTGCCTGGCTCAAAGCCATCTCCATGGACGATCCCGAAGGAGCCGAACCCGAACCGCCCGTACCAGCAGGATTGAAAAAACTGAACGCCGGCCTGCAAGCGTTTGCGGATTTTTTCGAAATAGATCCGCATCTG
>DATDRD010000316.1:0-2269 GCA_035291925.1 Anaerolineales bacterium | reverse complement strand
AGAATTCAGGGCATGACGCATGGTTTCTCCAACCAGTTCCAGGCGGTTCAAGTTGCGAATGGCGGCCTGAATATGGGTCGAGTCGGTACGTTGCTTGCCGCGGGCCTTGAGCAGACCCCGCCCCCGGAATCGTTCCAAGAGTTCATCCAACAGCTGCTGTTCCATCTGACCGGCGATCAGCCGATCTCGGAACTCACTCAGCACCGAGAAGTCAAACCCGGCATCCTCCAGCGCCAAGCCCAGCAAGTATTTCCAATCGATCCGTCCACGGACCGCATCCGCCGCCTGCCGATCGGACAGGCCTTCGGCAAACTGCAAAACGGTTACCAAGGCCAGCCGCCAGGGGGTTTCGGCAGGCTGACCAAGCTGAGAAAACAGGGCCACAAACAAGCTATCGGTGTAAACCGTTTCCAACTCATCCCGCAAAGTCAGATAGGGATTCCCTTTCGGAAAGGCCGCCCTAGCAACTCGGGCAGTTTCTTCGGGTACAGTCGATCCGGGTTTCACTTGCAGAGACATACCAACCTCCTTAGTCAGCTACCAGTAAAAGTTGGCGCTAATTGTACCCGACTAAGGTAAGATGAGTTCGCCAACAGTATCGTAAACCGTGGTCATGAGCACCACCTGGCGATCAACGCCATTTCAGCCCGAGAACGCCTTCCCCGGTGTTTGGGCGGCTGCCAGCCAGGCAGTGGCACTCGAAATAGTAGTAGCTCTTTAACACTCCAAATATGATCGGTAAGACCAGCGGCCAAAGCCGGGGTTCGCTGCACCCAACGATAACCAGATCGGCCGACGAACAACTTCAAGCGCAGGCTTTTGTGTTCAGTGCAGAAGTTGTACACACAGCCCATCAGGAACATCAGCGGAACCAGGGTTTCCGGGTTGCGGAGCAAAGCACGACTGCGTCGCACCAGGATTGCCAGGCGGGATCGAAAGGTGGCGTTGAGGCGCTCGATGAAGGCGGTGTTGAGCTTGGTTCCGCCGTGGCTCTTGGCCAGCAATGCCTGGGCTACATCCTGACAGCCTTGCGCCATTCGCCGGGTGATATCGACAACGCGTTTCCCTTGATAACGCTTGACCACCTGGCCGATGTGAATGTCTGGCCAAGACATAAGCTGGGGACGGCCGCGTTTGCGGCTAGGAAGTGGACTGCGAAACACCGACTGGACCGCCTGCACATAGGCGATGAACCCATCCACACAGATCAGCAGCGGCCTGGCCAAGGCGCAAGAGCGCATGATCTGCACCAAGGACAGGATCAATTCTTCATTCCGCCGTCTGCCAACAACGCCACCCAGCCATAAGCGAGTGCTTACCATGATCGCCATGGCTAGCCAGACGATTTTGCCCTGCCCTTTGACCCGGATCTCGTCCGCTTGCACATGCTCCAGGTCTCTGGGGCGCTGCACCAGATGCTCATGTACTCGTTGGCAATGGCGACCAACTCGCGCTTGCCAGCTCATCACGGTGCGTTCGTCCAGATGATAGGCCGCAACAATCGCCTGTAGCGGACAGCCGTGTGCAATCAAGGTGGCTACGATGACCATCAACTCACCCGAATGATGCAGCCGATAAAAGGGCGTGCCGGTCGTCGCCACAAAGGTCTTACCGCATATTTTGCATTGATAACGTGCTTCTTTTCGGCTGTGAACAACGATATTGTTCTCGCCGTTTTTGCCCCTTGCGGGGCAGGCCATATTCGGGCAAAATTGTTCTCGTGGGTTCATGTGGTCTGCCTTTGAGTGTGGTAACCCAAAGATGCCACATGACCCTCATTTTTTCAACCTCCACGGTTTATTGGAGTGCTACCATTCTTCCGTGTCAGTCAGTCTTATTGCCTATTTTAAAGTTGATAATACACTATTCTTCAATGCGAATGATGGCATCACGGGCGCTGAATTGTGGAAAAGCGACGGGACATTATCAGGAACAGTCCAGATTCAGGACATTTACCCCGGCATAGGATCCTCTTATCCGGGGAATTTTGGAACTTTGGGCGCTCAAATCTTGTTCGCAGCAATCAATGGCACGGCTGGCTTTGAGTTATGGAAAAGCGATGGGAGTACGGTCACATTCATTAAAGATATTAATCCGTATAGTGCGGATGCAGGTACGAGTTATATCGTAAACATGAAATGGACTTTATTTTTCCGAGCCAGCGACGGAGATGACCCTGGGCATCACGGCGCAGAGCTGTGGAAGAGCGATGGCACCGCCGCCGGCACCAGCCTGGTGAAGGATATCCTGGCAGGGACAGGCTCTTCCT
>DATDRD010000315.1:0-7519 GCA_035291925.1 Anaerolineales bacterium | reverse complement strand
CTGTGATGGTGCGATATTCCTCGCGGATTTCGCCGATGGTGACGACGGGGTCTTGCGCGAGGCTGAGGCGCTCGATGTGCTCTTCGTAGAGTTTGCGAAGGACGAGGATCATCAGTGTTTCGTCGAGTTTGTAGCGGGCCCGGCAATAACTATATTCAGAGATGGCTTGGAAGATGCGATGATAGTCATCATGGATAAGGCTGAAGCCCGCGAGTTCGAGGGCAGCTTCACAGGCGGCGCGATAGCGATGAATGAAGTAGTAATCGTCCTTGTCATCGTCTTTGTCCTGATAGAGGAAGACTTGTCCGAGGAGCCGGTTGATGACGCGCGGGAGGTCGCGTTGGGATTTTTCGGGGAGGGAGGAGAGTTGGTTTATGTCCATAGTTATTCCACGTTACAGTTTGACCAATTCAAATGGGACGATACGATACTTTCCCATATCAATGAGTTCTCCATCAGCGAGTTCAAGCCCATAAGAGACTTCAGGGTGGTGGGCGTAGGCGACGATAGTCGTAAGCCAGTGCAGGTCGCTGGAAACTTCAGAGGGTAATTCGGCGATATGCAGTTTTTTGTGACCATTGAAGAAGCCCATGACTTTGCGATTGACTTTGTCAGGCGAGAAAGCCTGGGTGACATCTTTCATGGTCAGCGCGCGCAGGGACGCCAAATCTTCGGGATGAAGAATGGGAACGATGACAGTATCAGGTATGAAGGGCGCGCGGCGTTGGGGTGGAGTGTAGTAACTATGGAGGTCAGGCAAGTCCACGGGATGCTGGCGAAGGGCGGGCGCTTCGGAGGGAAGATATTCCATCCCTTCTTCCTTGAACACGGATAATTTGCGCGCTAGCGAAACCAAACGGTCTTTGAAACTGCCGTCGGAATTCCCCAGTTGATAACGAATCTGGCGTAAGGAAGTCCGCAGATATTGGGCGTGTCGTTTGTCGATGTCTTCGATGAGCGGGTCGAGACCTTCGAGTTGATGAATGATGAAATGAACGTATCCCGCCAATGTTTGTTCGGCTTGCGCGGGACCTACGGTGCGGCTTTGTACAGAGAGTTCCTCGGCGGCTTGAGTTAGCCAATCAGAATCAAGTTCCCAGGTTTGCAGGCGGTTGGTAATGTCGCGGCGATAGCGCGAAACGTGATCGGAGGTCTTCAGGGCGTGGTACGACGCGCCGAGGGTTTGGGAATAATCGTCGAATTGCAGGCGCAGAATATCGGCGATGTTCTTTTCGCGGGTGGCACGTTCGACGTAGCGGCGGATGTTTTGGTTGAGTTCGCTCAGTCCTCGCACCATTTGACGCACGTTTTCATAAGCCTGCGTCACGGCCAGCGCGGGCGAAAAATCCTTGTTGGTGTCGGCGGCGGTGATGAGTTGGTGCGCAGCGTACAGTTGACCTGGGAAGTCATGCGGCTTCTGTTCCTGGATTTTGCGGAACGCTTCGAGCAGGGTAAAGGCGTAATCGGGCAGGGTGATGGTCTCGGTGTAATCGGCGTGTTGTTCGCGTTCGATCCAGCCTGTCTCTTCGAGGCGGCGAATGAGGAAGGAGGCGTAATCCTGTTCGGATCGTGGACTCGCCGTCGAAACCGAATCAAACTCAGACGTAGCCTGATTCGCCATCTCGACCTCTATCTCATTCTCGGCATTCGCGCCGGCATCCCGCAGGTAATCCAAAATCTCAGCGATAACGACTTCCCGCGCCAATCCGAAGCGGTTGAATTCGGCAAGGTTGTAAAGGCGAAGCAGAATCGCCATGTAGTGCCGCTGGAGCGTAACAGAGCCCTGCGTGATGAAAAGGTTGAAGAGGTTGAGGGGAAGAATATCAAAGGGATTCGCCATGTCCCGGCTCCCAGACGAGAATGTCCTGCAAATTGCAGTTGAGGGTAGCGCACAGGCGGGCAAGGGCGTCAAGGTCTACGTGGCGGGCCGCGCCCGAATCGAGGCGGTAGACAAAATCCTTCGGCACGCCCGCTTTCTCCGCCAGTTTGCGCGGGGACATGCGCTCACCCGTTGTGGCCTGATGTTTGCCAAGCAGGATGGTAATACGGCCAGATGTCGAGATTTTAGAACGCATGTTCTAATTCTACAGGCATGTGGACTTTTTGTCAAGAGTTTTGGCGAAGAAATCGGACAGGTGTAAAATCATTCAAGAGGAATATCCACAATGAACGTTCAATTGACCGAAGAAATCATTCGAGGCAGAGCAAGCGACCAGAGTTATCAAAAGGGGCGCGACTATTACCGGTCCGGAGCCATCTACAATTCATCATGGCAGTCTATGGAGGGCGGAATTATGTTAACAGCGCAGTGTGAAGGGAGCAGCGCCCCATCTTATCGCCTGCGTGTGGAGTTGGACGCGGGTGGTGTACGTTCAGCCTCCTGCACTTGCCCGTATGACTGGGGCGGCGATTGCAAACACATCGTCGCATTACTATTGATGTATCTCCATAAACGAGATGAATTTTCGGAACATAAGGGTGTAGTTGATTTACTGGCTGACATGGAGAAGGATTCTCTGGTGGCTCTGATTAATCGTCTTGTGGAACGAAACCCCGACCTGTATGATGAAATTGAAATAGCGATTCCAATGGTCAATGTTGGGAAGTCCAAATCATCCGCAAAAGAGAAACCGCAGACTCAGGTGTCCGAGCAAACATATCGTAAACAGGTGCGGAGGATTTTGAAGCAAAGCAGATACGATGAAGATTATTACGACGATTGGCACGAGCCTGCTTACATTGGCGACCTGGAAGAAGTGTTGGAAACAGCTACGAAATTTCTCGAGGCCAGCGATGCTGAGGGCGCGCTGATTATTTTGCGGGTTTTGCTGGAAGAAACACTAGAAGACTACGATGGAGAAATGGATTACAACGGCGATATAGCGGGCTTCATCCAGGATTTGGGGATGCCAATGGCAGAAGCCATTTTGAGTCTGGAGATGGATAAGAAGTCGCGCAGGGCATTTCAGGATGCTATTCAGGAAATCATTGACGACCTGGATGAGACAATCGAGGAAAGCGAACTTGAGGTCATTCTTGTTGCGCTCGAGTATGGTTGGGATGAACTTCCCGATAAAGAGTCTCAGTGGGAGGAATACGACGAGGAAGACTGGATGCTCTTCGACCAATTACAACAGGCGCGTTTGAACGTGCTGAAACGATATGGGCGGTCAAATGAGTACCTGCAACTTGCACAGAAAGCAGATCCCTATCGTTACATCCTTGAACTTCTTCAACTTGGACAAGTGGATGAAGCCATTAAGGCAAGCAAAAAATTGAAATACGATGATGAGATGTTATCAGTTGCCCAGAAATTGCGCGATGCAGGAAGGTTGAATGAAGCCATTGCGCTTGGAGAACGCGGCTTGAAAAAGAAAGGGAACGCTGTATATGAACTTGCGACATGGCTTGCGCCGTTGGAAGAATCGCAGGGAAGGAAAGAGATGGCGCTGTTGGCTTATCGCGCCGCTTTTGACGATCAACCCTCCATTGAGTTGTATCGCCGTATCAAGAGACTTTCTGGTTCGAATTGGGAAGACCTTCGTCCCGCGCTTTTGAAGAAAGCACGCGAGATGTACTACTCAGATATTTTGGTGGATATTCATCTCGAGGAGGGCGAATGGGATGCCGCCATTAAAGTTGCCGAGAAGGATTCCTTTTCATACCACCTGCTTGAAAAAGTGGCTGATGCCGTGGTTCCCCATCGCCCCGATTGGGTGATCCGCGTTGCCATCAAGCAAGCGGAGTCTCTGATTGCCCAAACCCAAAGCAAACTATATCCTGTCGCGGCGAGGTGGCTGGAGCGAGCGAAGAAGGCTTACCGGCACAAAGGCCAGGCCGCGGAGTGGAACGCGTACATTGATAACTTGCGTGCTGTTTATGCAAAACGCCCTGCGTTGCAGAGGGCAATTGAGAATTTGTAACGAAGAATTATCTTCTCCCCCGCGCGATTTTCTCCAACCTGCGTTTATATGCCAGGTTATTGAAAGGGCGTGAATTTTTGAGCACAGGGAAGAGTTCCATGTCGAATTCGTAAGCAATCGCGTGGATCACCTCATTACTCGGGATCAGAGAAGCGGTTCAACTACGAATAACCGACCTGTTAACTTGAATATTGGCGCCCATTTTATATAACCAGGATTATAATAACTGCAATTATATAAAAGGAGCCTGCCATGTTCGTCGACCGCCGCCAGGAACTTGCTTTTTGAATAGCCTACTCAACCGAGAACACCCCGGACCGGCTCAACTAGTGTTGCTCTATGGGCGTCGCCGGGTAGGGAAAACCGAATTGCTGTTGCATTGGGCGCGCAACAGTGGCATGGATTTCACCTACTGGGCGGCAGTGCGCGAAAGCGCTACTATGCAACGCAACCATTTGTTTGCTCACTTGCTGAATGTACCTGAAGAGAGTGCTCCTGTCCATCGTTCCTGGTCTGCGCTTTGGGATGCGGAAGCAGATCTGCTAGAAGGCAAAAAACACATTCTCATCCTGGATGAACTTCCATACGCTGCCGAGGCCGATCCGGCCATGCTTTCAGCATTGCCATATGACCAGTGCAACCGCTCAAGCGAGTCCTAATATAGCTTTCATCAAGTAGTCAACAGGTAAACACCATTGAACTGACAGCACGGTTCGGGCTTGAACGCAGGCGCGGATGACAATAAACGCAATCGGCCCGGATATTAGTCCGAGCCGATTTTCCTGTGTTGAGTCTGCTCCTTATGGGATGGAGAAGTTCACGCCACTATTCCAGGTCTGCACCCACGAGGTGTAGGAACCATTGGCGCGGCCAGCTGAGTGTCCCTGGGGTGAGCGATTATGCATACCCTCCGCCGAATGCATCGACAAATTTGGCAGGATCACTTCATCTGGAAGCCGTACTCAGCCAGGACCCATTTTGGAAATTCGAATCTTACCGTTTTAAGCGGATCCACAACCTGGCAAAACCTAAGCTGACCCACCAGGCTCATCAGCATCCCGGCATCGTTTAGCGGAATTTTTGCGAAATCAGTCAGGAATTGCGCCATACGGTGGATCGCGCCACTGGCTGCTTCATCACTGGTGGAAGCCGAATAAATCGTTGCCACGAGATCAGGCGCTTGCACAAATGGCGTTGGCAGACCTTTCAGATCTACCACCTGGGCTTTGAAGCGCAGTTCGCCTGAAATTTCTGCTCCACAAACAACGATCTCACCATCGCCCATTGCAGCATGAAAATCACCAGCGCCGAACAGCGCACCTTCCACGCCGACCGTAAAATAAGCGCTGTTTCCTTCACACATTAATGTGCAATCCAGGTTGCCGCCATGTGGTCCCGGAGTGCCATTTGGCACTGACCCCGATTCCGGAGCCACCCCAATCACACCGATCATTGGTTTTTTAGGGATGCGAACCTTGTCTTTGAATAAAATTTCTTCGCCTTCCAATTTGAGGATCGCTGTTTCCATCTGGGTGATTACGTCTCCCAGGGCACCCTCGCCTGGGATCGTGACCATACTCGCTTGCTGACCAACTTTGACTTCCAACAAATCCACACGCAGAATATCTCCCGGCTTTGCTCCTTCAATATAGACGGGTCCTGTCGCCGGATTCACATGGTTCCAGTCTAATTTATCTACCAAGTCCTGCGGTTTTTGAATTTGCCCCTCAAAACAATCATGCGTTTCGAGCAGAACGTCTTCGTTTTGACCCACGTGTATGGCAGGGTTTAATTTCGGTTCGAACGCAAAAAACAACTTGTCGCGAGTTACTCTTGTAACCATGTTTGTCTCCTTTTTTGCTCTCAATATCCATAAAGATCAAGCGGGCATGCCTTTCAGCCCAGCCTCAGCATTTAGCTTTTGCCACATCGCACGGTATGCCAAATCCTCGAATGCTAGATCGGCACGAGTGCGCAATCGGCCGATCCAAGCTTCCGTAACTTGCATGGACTTGTGGAAACAATATTCCATGAAATCCCTTTTTTCATCAAGGGTGCCATTCTTTATCGATTCGGATGCAGACAAGAATTCATTTTCCAGCACATCAAAATCCTTGCGAATCTGAGGTACCAAACTGTCAAAATCAGCCATGGCTCGACGATGTAACAATTCGTGTTTCCACCACAGGGAACGTGGATCAAAGTACTCCCTGGGAGTGGGGCCAATATCCGGTAAATCGATGCCCATGAAGACAGGTTTGAAGATCGATACACAATTTCCAGATGTACCCGTGACCCAGATCATTACACCATGCTCGCTGACATCAGTAACCATCACGCCATCGGCCTGCCACCAGCGGTTTTCCTGCGGCCCGGCATGGATGCATATATTCCGGTGGGCATCTGCTGTGGCAGGATGATATCCTTCGTTATGATGGCGCATTATATTGAACATGGTCGAAGCGGTAATCTGGCCTGCGGATTCTTTTAGTTTATCGTACGTAACACACTGCCGATCTGGGGAGCCAAGAGTAGGAGGCACTTCTGGCAGGGCGAATGTTTGTGCCCAATCCGTCCTCTTCGTTCCCGGGTCAACCGAACAGGTTGTCCAATTCGTTGATATACCGAGCATATTGGAAATCGAGTCAAAATCTTCAACTTTCCTGACTGCCCATTTGCGGCCAGCAGTTTCCAGAATGTAAGCTTCACCTGTATCCGACATAAGAAAACTACTGTCAAAGTGGGAATTTCCTTTAAGTTCAGCACTGCCCCCTTGACCATATTTTTCCAGCAGTCCAGTCATGACCTCTATGGCTTCCTGACAATTGCGTCCCCGTTCCAGTCCCAAGCGCATGAGATCAGGTCCAATGAGGCCATCTTTCCCTTCGACCATTTCCGTGGTGAAGACAGCCTCCTCGCCCATGGCAAGGCCGTATTCATTGATACCTATCTCGCACCCGTACGTCCAAAAGGCCTTGGTCAGGAAAATTTCATAGGTTTCTTCAGCCTGCGGGATAACCAAGTGAGTGACGCGTACAGCTTCCCCCTTTATATGCTTTTTTCGAGGGATGCGCACAATGGCATTGGCTTCATTCACCTCACAGTCCGCGCTTTTGGCAAACAATATGTTTTTATCACGAGTTACTGAAGGTAAAGCGACAAACGTATCGCACATCTCGGACTCCTTATGCCTTCAGACCTTTCCTGAATTCTTGAGCGCTTCATTCTCCTTGACCTTTGGTTGTTTCTGAATCCAGCGCAATTCATGGCTGCCCATGATGCCTGTCGGCCGATATACGAGGATCAAGATCAATACAATGGCCAGGACCACCTCAGTGAATCCGAAGAAGCCCTCGGGGAAGACTTGAAGAATATTAACGTAATTCTCAATGGCACGTAATACTTCGCGGGCGGCGGTAACGATCAGCGTCCCCACGACAGCCCCAGAAACACTATACGGCCCGCCGATCACCAGCATAACCAGGATGACAAACGTCTCGGTCAGGTAGAAGGAGTAGGGTGTGAACGATGTGATGAAGTGCGCCCACAGCCCTCCGCCGACCCCGGCGATGAAGGCGCTGGCCATGAAGGCCAGC
>DATDRD010000314.1:0-3594 GCA_035291925.1 Anaerolineales bacterium | reverse complement strand
GTGCGGTCGCCGCGCTCATGCATAATGGCATACGCCTGCTCAAAATAGTCACGAGCCAGAGCAAAATCACCTTGAAAGTAGCCTGCTGACATGGCCAGGTTATTTAGTGCTTTGCCTTCCAAATCAGTATTTCGTACCTCGCGCGCGATGAGAACAGCTTCCATCAGATAATCATGTGCGACATCATGTTTATTTTGTTCCATTGCCACCATCCCCAGGACAGATAAGGCTCTTCCTTCCAGCAAACGTCCGCCTGAATCACGGGCAAGCTGGAGGCAGGTTTTTGCGATCCGCATCGCTTCCTCCAAATTGCCAAGCCGCCAATGCGCGCTTGACAGTAAAAGGTGGGCGTCGATCACAATATCAATATCGCCAGTCTCATCACTTAAATCCAATACGCGCTGCGAACGCTGAATAACGGTATGATAATCACTGACGCCATAGTAGCAGTAATAGGCGTTCATGATCTCAACTTTTGCCATACGCCTAGAATCAGCAAGTTGACGCGCCAATATTTCCAAAGAGTCCAGGTCTTTCGACTGCGAAGTACGCTCACCAATGCGATGGAATAGCCCCGCTCGTTCCGTCAAAAGATCGAACTGTGCACCCAGATCATCGTCTGAGGCAAAGGCCAGCGCGCGCGTATAGTAGTCGATCGCCTGACCGTTGTGATAAAGATCTGATGAGACTTTGGCGGCTACTGTGTAATAATGCTGTGCTTTCTGGCGCAGTTGAGCCCGCTCTGCATGATAAGCCAATTCCGGCGAACGAGTATTCAGATCATCGCCATACAAACGTTCCAACGCATCCACAGCGAGGGCATGCAGTTCCCGTCGCCGCGCCCGCATTTGCATGGCATAGGCGGCGTCGCGCAATAGACCGTGCGAGAAGAGATACCGCATCTCATTGAGCGGTGCCCAGATCGCGGCTTTTTCAGCTTCGACAATATATTCATGAATATTTTCGTCTTCACGCAACATATGCACCAATACCCGGATCTCGAATTCACGCCCCAGCACGGAAGCAGTCTGGACGCTCTCCTTCACTTCACGGGTAAGCTGATCGAGCCGCGCAACCAGGAGCGCGCGAATATCCCCGGGTAATACAACATCGCGCAAGCTCCTGACGAGCGCCCAGCCAGCCCTGCTCATTTCGATTAAATTTTCTTCCTGCAAATAACGGATGATCTGCTCGGCAAAATAGGGATTTCCCTCCGAGCGACCCATCACAAGGCTGACCAGCTCAGGAGCCGCCTCCCCGCCCAGCAAGGTTTCGATGAGGCGCGCAAGAGCTGCATGCGAAAGCCCGCGCAGATCGATTTGCCCATCGATCAAGTCGCCATCCATCGATAGGCCATGAGGGCGCGAAGTTACGATCAGTGCAATGGGATAGGCTCCCTCCGCTGAAAGGATGGCGCGCTTCAAACGCGGCAGAAAATCTTTTGTGTCATTGTCGGTGAACTGAAGGTCTTCAAGGAATAAAACCACCGGCTGGCGCAGGCTTTCGGCTTTGAGCAAAGCGATAAGGGCCAGGAACGTATTGTTGTATCGCCCTTCCGCATCCAGTTGCTCATAGAGCGATTCAGGCCAGTAGATATCCACCAGCGCGGCAAGGATCGAGCGAGTCCTGTCGAGTTCACGGGCCAGCCCAAGGTCCGGTAGGGAAGCGAGCAAGCCATCCAGCTTTAGGTCAAATGCCTGCTTGCGCTCCTCAGGCGACTGGTCGGGCGACAGCCCACAGTATCGCAGCAGCCAGCCGCGCAACGGATTGAACGATTGGCGCAGGATCTGATCGGACTGGCAGATGGCCCAGAGGGTTTTGTTCCGTTCGAATAACTCCAAAACGTGGAACTCGTGCACAAGGCGGCCTTTTCCAATGCCCGCCTCACCTGAGACCAGGAGCAACCCTGCGAACTTATTACACCAAAGTGGTTCCGCAAAGCTCGCAAGCTGTGCAAGTTCCTCTTCGCGCCCGACCAGTTCGCCCTGATAGACCGCTTCTGCCTTTTGTTTATAGCCTCGCAAGAGAAGGACTTTCTGCGGCGCGGCAAAGCCTTTGAATCGCTGGCTGCCAATAAATTCCATCTCGAAGCGCCGTGAGACCCGGCGTGCAATACGGTCGTCCACCCAGATCTGTCCAGTCGGCGCGCTCATCATGAAGCGGGATGCGAGGCTGACTCCCCAGCCATAGCAGGTGTAATCCTCACACACGGCGCTTCCCAGGTAACCTGCATGTGCGATGTAATAGGTGACACCAGCCGTGATCGGAAAATCAACTTTTGATTTCAGGTCAAGAATGAAATTCAAAGCGCGGCCAATATCGTTTTCATAGGCCACCGGAGCGCCCCACAACATCAGCATATTACAGCCCTTGTCACCGAAATCGAGCCGCGTGATCAAGCCGCCATACTTCTTCCGCAATTTGAATACGATGGTCGCCAAATCCTGCAGCGCGTCATTGGAAAGGTCGGGGAAGCGCATGAACAAATTGACGATCTGGCGGAATTCACCCCGCACATCATGTACGATCACTTCCTGCGGCATGAAGCGGCGCGAAATGTTCAAGTCAACCGGCGGGAAGACGATATGGGTGGTGTCCGGCATTTCGACGCGGAACCCGCCCAGGCGGTGGAAGGAAGCGTGGGGCGTGGTCACGATCTGACCCTGTAATAATTCGGCCATAGCCTCTGTGAGCAGGATATCCCCGGCGCCTGCATAATGTTCCGCGAGGGCAGATTCATCCACCGCCGTCCCACGGAAATAATACGTAGCATCCTCGCCATCTGTGGAACGTAAAATCCCCCAGGAAACAAAGCCATTGGTCAGGCCGATCTTGGCCGAGATTGGGAATGTCCCATAGACCGTCTCGCGCGTCGGATTTTGTTGGAGTCGCTGCTGAACCACGCAGGCAGAGGCAAGCGCGCGCAGGGCTGTTGACTTTGCATCCGCTTCAATGGGGTACAGAGCCATGATGCCGTCGCCCGCGAACCCAACGATCTTCCCGCCGTAATCGAAAATGCTTTCCACGAGAGGGTCGAAAACGCCATGCATCAAAGCCGCCAGCACCTCCGCCCCGTGCTGTCCGTGCTGCATGAGCGCATCGGTCATGGTGGAAAAGCCCGATAGATCCAGGAACATTCCCAGCGCTGGAAATTGCCCGCTAAAACGACCTGCCCGATAATTTTCAACGATGAGTTCAGGAACTACACGATGCATTTAGCAAATTGTAGCATGTATAATAACCACGTGCCAACCGATTCTCACGAGATCAGAGTATGCAACTCGTGCGGGCTTCGTTACCCGCTTGTGGGCACAGACGCTCATCGCTTTGGGATACGCTGCCCGGCCTGTATGGGAGAGACCCGCGTCGCGCTCAGCCGAATGCTGGTCGTCGAAGCTACGCGTGACCACCCCGATTCGTTTCACCGCGAAGACACAACGGGCGCCAGGAATTCGTGGAAAGAAGAAAGAGGAAAGAGCCTGGCCGTGTTACTCGATAACATCCGCTCGGCGTGGAATGTGGGATCGATCCTGCGCAGCGCGGACGGCTTCGGATTCGCGCAAGCCTATCTATGCGGCATCACGCCCACACCGG
>DATDRD010000313.1:0-11206 GCA_035291925.1 Anaerolineales bacterium | reverse complement strand
TTGTCAAGGAAGGAGGAGATAAGAGGATTATTAGAGAATTCAAAGTGGCTAAAGCAGGGAAGCCAGCTATACTAACGCCATCTCACCCATCAAACACAAGGAGAAACAATGGAAATCGAAATCTTGCACCGCCCATCCTATACGCTGGCCGTTGCCACATTGTCGCCAAACGAACGTATTCGCGCGGAAACGGGCGCGATGGTCAGCATGAGTAACGGAGTCAATGTTGAGACCAAAGCCGCAGGCGGAATCCTCAAGTCACTGGGACGTGTCATGCTTGGCGGGGAATCTTTCTTTCAGAACTTCTTCGTAGCCCCCGCCCAAGGTGGTGAGGGGACACTTGCTCCCGAGTTGCCCGGCGACATGATGTTGATCGAGTTGAAGGGCGGGAAATTGATGCTCCAGGCTGGCTCATACGTGGCTTCAGAAAACGGCGTGGAACTGACCACCAAAGTCAGCGTGAAGGCATTTATGTCAGCGGAAGGCATTTCCATGCTCGAAGCATCGGGTACTGGCAAACTGCTTGTCTCATCCTATGGGGCGATATTCGAACGTACTATTGGTAATGGCGAAAAATACGTAGTGGATACTTCCCACCTCGTCGCGTTTGATGCGGGCATGGGTGTAGTGCCAAAAACAGTCGGTGGGATTAAGTCCACGCTGTTCAGCGGCGAAGGTCTTGTCGTGGAGTTGACGGGTCCCGGCATGATCTATATGCAGACGCGTTCACCACAGGCATTGATCAACTGGATCATTCCGCAGTTGCCGAAGCCGGAAGTAAAAAGTTCATAACAACAAGAATGGGGAGTCGTGAAGAGCGACTCCCCATTCGAGTGCAGGTAGTGGGAGGGTCGTGGAATGAAGCGAGTACATGTGCACGTCATAAATGGATCACGCGCGCTGGAAGCTTATGTCAAGGGGAGTGAAATGAGAAAAACGCAGGTGTTCTTTGCTTCTTCACCCAATGCACAATCCTAACCTTCCCCAAATCCATGTGCGGGTGGTAATATCTTATAATCTCACGGTTCCTCACCAAGTGGCTTATTTTCTGTTCAGTCACATTTGTTTTAGTCAGAGAATGTCAACAAGGCAACTGTTGACTGAACATTAATTGGCTCTATAACGTCTGGGATATATGCAGCAAATCTTCATCAGCTATTCACGCAAGGATATGGGCTTCGCCCGCAAACTCGCTGGGGATCTCGAAAAGGCCGGGTACGATGTCTGGTGGGATATCAGCGACCTGCGAGGCGGCGACGACTGGGTACGCGTCATCCCGGCCGCGATTGAGTCGAGTCAGTACGTTATCATCGTGTTGTCGCCAAATTCCGTTGAGTCTGAATGGGTGAGGAAGGAATACACCCAGGCGCTGTCGTTGCGCAAGAAGATCATTCCCATCATGCTTGCAGCAACCGGTGTGCCCTTCGCGCTTAACACCATCAATTATGTAAACTTCACATCGGGTGAATACGTTGATAATCTCAAGAACCTGCTGACCGCATTGGGATATACCGGCGAGCCGCCTGTCCAGGCAAAGAAGCCTCTGTTGCCCCTACCGCCTGCGCTTCGTCAGTACGCCATTCCCATTATGGTCGGGATTGTAATTCTGCTGGCGCTGGCGTTGAATTTCTTTCTCACCCCCACGCCGCCTGTTACGCCAACACCGACGCCCTCGATCCTTCCGCCAACGACTCCAGAAGTGACCTTAACGCCGGAACCTGATACACCGACTGCGAGTTCTACTGCCAGCACTACTGCTACTCTCACGCCCACCACGACTCTGACATCCACACTCAAACCGACGTTGACCTCATCACCAACAAAGCCCATCTTTGAAACTATAACCTTTTGTGTCAATTCACTATATGCAAATACCATCAATGTTCGCAGCGGGCCCGGAACCAATTACGCGCGGCAGGGGGAACCGCTGGAAGTGGAGAGATGCCTCAAATTCAGGGCACGCAACGAGGATGAGACCTGGCTGCTGGTGGCGCCCGGACAACTGGACCCGACGCTTCAACAGTATGAAGGTGGATGGATTTTTCGAGAACTACTGGGGTTGGGGACCACTGGTTCGATTGATTTGCCTGCTGTGACATTGACCCCAACGCCCACGCCCAGCGATACCCCCACCATCACGCCGACTTTCACGCGCACACTAACGCCTACGCTCACCGATACCCCAACACTCACGCCCTCACCGTCGGATCCAGACACATCGACTCCGACGGATACTCCCACACCTTAATTGCGTGGAGTTGTCCTAACTCAGCGCGCGATTCCTTTTGGGCATAGAGTCAATCATAACCGCGCGACCAGCCCAAAGTCTGAGGGGAGAAGCGAGTACATGTGCGCGTCGTAAACCGATTTGCCAACTACCATCCGGTTCAATAAAATCCCTTCATAGTGTGCGCCAATCTTTTCCGCGACACGCATGCTGGTCTGATTCCCAACGGCGATTACGATCTCCACTCGAACCAACCCCACCTTTTCAAACGCGAAACGCGCAGCAAGCTGCGCGGCGCGTCCCGCAATGCCCTGTCCATGCCGAGTCCTGCGCACCCAGTAACCGAGGTTGCAATACTGGTATACGGAATGAATACTGCTCAATGTACATCCGCCAAGGATTTCGTCACTGCGGGTGATGGCAAATGCAAAGAGCGTACGTTCCTCCCCGCGCGCCTGTGTGATCATGATATATTCTCTGGCAGTTGCCTCGGTATAAGCTTCGTTCGCCCAGGACATCCAGGGACTGAGTTCATTCAATGACTCATGCACAGCCTGATATAACTGGGTTGAATCTTCAAAACGAAACGGACGAAGGACGATCTCGCCATCAATCAGCTCAATCGAAGAAGACATGACCCGCTCCTTACAGAGTACTGCGCCAGTATCTGAACTGGAATTTTGGTTTTTTATTCCGCCATACGCAAAAAACAGGTTGAGAGGTTTATGCAACAAGCAGTAAACGAAAACCACGGAGACAATGTGCCTCCGTGGCCTGCATTTAAAGCCTTACGTTGTAATATATTCCCTCAAACTATGTTCCACCGCATACGCCGCGGCTTCTGCACGATTATTTACTCCAAGTTTCGACAGGATGCTCGAAACGTAATTCCGCACTGTGCCTTCTCCCAGGAATAACTGCTTGGCAATCTCACGGTTCGTCTTGCCTTCGGAAACCAGCAGAAGCACATGCTTTTCCTGCTGGCTCAAATGCTGGAAGGCTGAGGCCTCCTCTTCCTTCACCGCGCGGCGTACTTCCTGGAATACACGCTGGGTCACAGCCGGGTCAAGGAGTGCTTCGCCGCGTCCCACCGCTTCGAGCGCCTTCACCAGATCATCGCTCCCGATCTGCTTGAGGATATATCCCGACGCGCCGGCCCGGATCGCGGAGAACAGCATCTCATCCTCTGCATACGATGTGAGCATGATCACTTTCACGTTCGGGTGCTTGTTGATGATCTGCTCACAAGCCTCAATCCCGGAGGTGCCTGGCAGGCGGATATCCATCACCACCACATCTGGCCTCAGGGTCTCTGTTTTCTCAATGGCTTCACGCGCCGAACTCGCTTCACCCACCACATCGAACTGCGAATGGCGCTCGAGCAAAGATTTCAATCCCACACGGACCACTTCATGATCATCCACAAGGATAATTCGTTGTTTGGCAGGTTGCTTTGGCATGCCCCGATTTTACCCCAAATACTCCAGATTCTCATAAGAATACATGCTTTCTTTTGGAGAATGTCCCGCATCTCAGAGGTTTCACCCGGCATACCCAAGGGGCGCTTAGCCAGTGGACGTTAGCTTATTCTTTCTTCCTTTTGTAATCTACAAAACGATAACCAACACCGCGCTCGGTGAGGATGTATTTCGGGTTGGCAGGGTCCTTCTCGAGTTTCTGGCGCAGATAGTTGATATATAAACGAACATAGTGCGGCTCATCGCGGTATTCGTATCCCCAGACTTTTACGAGCAACTGATCATGCGTCACGACCCAGCCCGCGTTTTGAACCAGATGATAAAGCAGGCGATACTCAGTGGGGCGCAGTTTGACCAATTTACCTTCAAGCCATACTTCGCGGCGGTCAAAATCAATTTTGAGGCGGTCATCCACTTCAATAATCTCGTGCATTGAGCCGCCCGCTCCCTCGGTGCGGCGGATCACCGCTTTCACACGACTGACCATCTCACGCGGGCTAAAGGGTTTGGTGATGTAGTCATCCGCACCCAGTTCGAGTCCACGGACGCGGTCGTCCTCCTCCCCCTTCGCGGTGAGCATGATAACAGGCACATTGTTTCCCTCACGGATGGTCTCAAGCACTTCGAAGCCATCCAGGTCGGGCATCATGACATCAAGCAGAATAAGATCGGGGGGCACGTCTCGTAATTTCTGGAGCGCCTGCCTGCCATTGAAGGCCTCTGTAACCTGAAAACCATCATGCTCAAGATTCATGCGGATGAAACGTACCATGCGCTCCTCATCATCCACGACGAGAATGCGGCGGCGGTCAAACTCTTCGGACATGGATTATTCCCTTACAAAGCCGATCAGGCTTTCTTCCTCTTCGCTTTCAAGAATTTCAATCAGGGTCAGTCTGTCAATGGGCCAGATCACCTTGACCACGTTATGTTCGAGGTAATGGATATCCTTTCCATCGCGCATGCGTGGGTTACTGACCGTAATGATCGTATCGGTGGATTTCGGCAATTCTTCGATCTCGCCCAGGACGGATGATTCACCGGCAATATGCAAGATGACAGAGTAAGCCATGGTTCGACACCTTTCCAAAAAACCACTCGATCAGATGTTACGAAGCAAAATCTGGATTTTGAGTTTGCCAAGCGCGACGATATCACCGTGATTCAGGGACTCCTCCGTATGCGGATTAAGACGGCGTCCATTCAAATAAGTGCCGTTGGAGGAGCCAAGGTCCATCACCATCACGCGGTTCGCGTCACGTTTGACCACGGCGTGCAGGCGCGAAACACCAGATGCATAAGCCTGATACGGCGTCAGGTCTATATCGGGCATGATCGGCTGGCCTTCACTGAGCCTTCCCAGCGTGAATTCATTTCGGGATGCAAGCGGTACGATCTTTCCGCTGTCCATAAGGTGCAGGGAGAGCCAGCTATTGGCAGGAACAGCCGGAGTCTCAGGACGGGGAGCTTTACTTTTCAGCTCATTCTCGATCTGTTCATCGGTTATTGCCTGGGTGATGAGTGTTTCCACGCCATCGAGTTGTGCTCCGCATTCGGCGCAAAACATGGCTCCTGCGACGTTCTTATGCTGACAATTTGAACAAATGATCATGAGAGCAGCTCCTTTTTGGGCGACGCAAATAATAAAGCCCGCGTGCCATAGTTTATCTTTTTGCTTCCCTCATCTGAGAGGGTATGTTGTTTTTGCAGGTGATCCACTTCCAGCAGAATCGTCTGGGCCAGGCTGCGCTCGCCCTGTGTCAACAGATTCGATGCCAGGGCCTGTAATTGTCGCGTGGCTGTATCAATATGGCCTCTTTTAATCTCGTTGCGTGCGCGTTCCTGCATACGGTACAACATCAATCTCGATAAAGCCCGGACAATTTCGGGGGGAGGTGGTACAGCCTCAGGTGAATCTGATACCGGGCGACCAAGGCGCATCCGAAGCGCAGGCACAGGCAGCGCATGGGACGCGATCGAAACCTTGAGAGAGCCATCCAGAAATATCATTGAATTCGATTTTACCGCTTTTGGCTGAATCATGTACTCAAAAATGACATGAGTGGAGGTATCCTGCAATATGGAACCCAGGTGAAGCGTGTTCTCATTCAGCACGATCGGGGAGGGGTCGGGCTGGATGCGGAACGCATAGGTCAACTCTACATCCTCAATTGGCGCAAGCTCAAGTGTAACATCTTCGGAATAGGTATGGGCGAGAGCATTGAACTTTTCAAGCAGGAGTCGTTTAATATCCTGCGGTTGGGCAATGTAGGCGCTGCTGCCGCCTGTGCGTGTTGAAAGGACATCGAGAAAAATATCATTCCATTCCTGTCCAATCCCCATGCCACTGACGCCTATTCCACGCTCAGCAAGTCCTGGTGCCAGGGCAAGACATTCCTGTTCATCGCCATACGTATGACCATCGGTCAGGAGAATAATATGATTAATGCGCTTGGAATCAAGGCTGCGCATCACTTCCCTGATGCCCAATTCCAGTCCCTGAAGCATCTCCGTCGCGCCAGAAGGCTGGATCATTTGAATTTTCGCTTCAAGACGCGTACGATCCTGTAGGTAAGAGGCGGGAATAATGACCTCGGCGCGATCACTGAATGCCACAACGCTTAGAATGTCCTGAGGCCTGAGATTGCGCAACACCTGTATGGCTGCCGACTTGACGGTATCCATCTTCTCACCCTGCATGGAGGTGGAACGGTCGAGCACAAGGCAGACATTCAGCGGAGGAGCGGGTGCCTGGCGAGCCTCTGCAGGCGCTTCAATTTCCAGGATGATGTAGAGCATTTGCGGCTCGTCCAGCCGGACCAGATTCGGACGACTGTAAAGGATGCGGTGCTCGTATGGAAGGATGGGTTTTTCCTCAGGTGGCAGTGTGGCATCGTATTGGGCGCGACGTTTGGGATTGGAGAGGATTTCGTAGGCTTGCTGCACGTCCAGAAATATTTCCGTTTCACCTGCGGCTGTGTTTTTATCGGGGTGGAGTTTTTGTGCGGCCTCGAAATATGCGCGCTTGATCTCTCCCTGCGAGGCATTCCGCATGATTCCCAGAAGAGCGTAATAATCCTGCTGAAGAGCCGACATAACTACCCGATTAATTGGATGATGATCACACTGATATTATCAGGACCACCCGCCGTATTTGCCGCGCTGATCAGGTTCTGGCAGGCACGCTGAAGATTGGGCGCATCAACTACGGACCGAACAAGGTCCTGCTCAGAGACCACACCCCACAAACCGTCACTGCAAAGCATCAAGAAACCGGGCTGAGGGAAGCCAAGTGTAAAGATATCAGGATCCAGGATTTCGCCCTGACCGAGCGCACGGTATAACACATTACGGTGTGGATAATTCGCGGCCTCCTCGGGGGTGATATGCCCCAGTTCCTCGAGTCGTTTCACAAGCGAATGGTCGCGCGTGATCGGTTCAATCCGTCCATCGGGATAAACAAAGTAGGCGCGGCTATCGCCGACATGAGCGATGGTGATCTGCTGGCCAAGCACCAGCGCGGCGGTCAGGGTGGTTCCGCTGCCCGGGGCTTCCCTCTGAATGGCGCGCTGGGCCTCGCTCACAGCGGCCTGCATGATCTCCTGAAACGATTCATCCATCGTATCCGTTTTGACATGGAAGAGGTAGGGATGAAATTTGCGCAGAACATAGCCTGCCACAGTGCGGATCGCCGCATTGCTTGCCACTTCTCCGAATTGGTGTCCGCCCATGCCATCCGCAACAATATAAAGACCAAATGGTAAATTCCCTGAATTGCCTGCCATGGTCGTTGTGAGCGCAAGCAGGCTATCCTCATTCAGTTCGCGTTGCTTACCCACGGATTGCCCGCAACTGGAAATAAGCTGTTGAAGATCAATACGCGGATTCTGATTATTAACAATCGTTTGAATCTGCTGTTCTGTGAGAGGAGCAGTGTTGGCAACATCCTGAGCTCTGTCAGGGGATTGCTTGGTGCCAAATAGCCAGCCCAATAACCGGCGGAAAAATTTATCCACAAGAACTCCTTCTCAAGCAAGCAACGCGTAGATCTGATGATCGGTGGAGCCCACGTACACAATATCATTATATGCCAGCGGCGTACCCGTGATGGGACCTTCCGTTCCAAATTTCCAGCGCAGACGGCCCGTGCGATATTCAAGACAATAGAGATTGCCATCTACTGAGCCACAGTAGAGCGAATCCTTATAGATCACCGGAGATCCATTCACTTGATGCTCGGTGCGGAAACGCCATACTTCCTTGGAACTTTTAGTATCCACAGCATATATAAAACCATCCGCCGCGCCGACAAAAACCATCTCATCCATAATGCACGGCGTACTGATGGACGACTTGCCGAGACGAAACCGCCAGATCACCCACCCGTTGCGCGGGTCGAGTGCATAGAGCGTACCATCCAAAGATGAAAAATACAATGTCTGAGGTGTCGCGACGGTAGACGAAGTGATGGCACGCTTGGCACGGAAACGCCACTTCAATTCACCGCGGAAGTCCACCGCATAATAATCACCGGTTTCACAACCCGCATACACCAGCTCATTCATCACGAACGGGGTCGAACGGACAAAATCCGCCGTTTCAAATTTCCACGCCATTCGCCCTGTGTTCAAATTGATCGCATGAAGATAATTATCATCCGAACCGATAAAAATGTGCCCTTCAGCGATGCGCGGCGAAGAACGGATTGGGGCATTGGTGTAATACGTCCACACCACCTTGCCGGAGCGGGCGCTGACCACATGGAGACGTCGATCCTCCGAGCCGATAAAAACATTTCCTTCGAACAGGGCCGGGCGTGAGACTATGCCTCCGTCCGTAGGATACTTCCACTGGAATGTTCCATCGGCCGCGCTAAGTGCATAAAGATTATTGTCATATGAACCTATAAAAAGTGTGCCTTCGAAGATGGCTGGTGTACCGCGGATTTCATCTTCGCATTTAAATGACCACAAGGGCTTGACCCCGCTGCTCACTATGGGACCCGTCCGTGGCCCCATGTTCACAAGCGCGCCGGTCTTACGGGCAACCGCCATGAGCGCCTGCCTCATATCCGCCGCGCTGCGGAAGCGGCTCTCAGGACTGTACTCCAGAGCCGTGTTGACAACTGCTTCCAGATCTGACGAAACGGCGGAGTTGATCCGGCGAAGCGGACGTTCCGCAAATGAGAATGGCGGCTCAAGGCGAGGGTCGCGGCGTGTCAACGCGTGGTGGATGGTGGCGCCAAGTGCATAGAGATCTGCTGAAGGCGTGGCCTCGCCGCGATATTGTTCGGGAGGCGAATATCCCTCGGTGCCGATCATCGTCCCCTTGATGCCTGATTGGAACGTCTTGGCAATTCCGAAATCCACCAGCATCACACTGCCATTGTGATTGATCATCACGTTCGACGGCTTCATGTCACGGAAGATGATTGGGTCCGGTTTATGTCTGTGCAGATAGTCCAGCACGTCACACAAATCAATGGCCCAGCTCAGCACCTGGGGTTCGGGCAGGAATCCACTTGTTTCATTGATGATGGCTTCCACATCCTTGCCGTGGATGAACTCCAACACCAGATAGGACCGGCTGTCCAAAGTAAAGTAATCATAGATACGAGGAATGGAAGCGTGATGAAGGGTTGCCAGTAAATTGGCTTCCCGCTCGAAATTCTGGACAATCGTCTCACGCACAAGAGGGTCAGGAGCAGTGTTGATCATTTCCTTCACTGCCACCAGTTTGGTCACGTTTGGGAAATGCATGTCACGGGCGCGATACACTGATCCCATTCCGCCAATGCCTATCACTTCCTGAATCGAATAGCGATGGGCAAGCGTAACACCTGCCTGAAGTTGACGTTGACGGGGAGAACCTTGATCACCCCGATCATCGGATAATTCAGGGAATATTCTTGTCTCCAGGGCGTTTCTCCTGTTCTGTAAATTATAGTTTGCAGTGCTGGGTTTGACAACCGCACAAACGGATGTAACATTTCAATTTCGTGCATGTATTTGCCGATTCCGAAGGAAAATCCCCTGCCCTTGCGGGGAACTTCGTTCTAAGGCACAATAAAAGCATTGTGAAAACCCTTGCATTAAGCGATGAAGTTGTCGAACGCCTCTACAGCCTGTGTGACAGGGGATATTTCGGCGATATCGAATTGATTCTGGGATGCGGGGACCTGCCCTATGATTATCTTGAAAATCTGGTCACCTTTTTGAACGTGCCTTTGCTATATGTGCCGGGCAATCATGATCCAAACTATGAATCAGGAAAACCTCTTACCTACGCGGAAGGCGGCTCGAACCTGGACTTGAAGTCGATGCGCGTTAAAAAATTCCTGATCGGCGGCTTCGGCGGATCGATCCGCTATCGCCCTCGTGGAACCAATCAATATACACAGACCGAAGCCTATTCCAGGGCTTTTCGCCTGCTGCCCCGTTTATTATTGAACCGTATCCATTATGGCCGCTCACTCGATATTCTGATTACACATTCCCCTCCTTTTGGGATCCATGACGACGATACGCAAGCCCACAGAGGATTGAAAGCCATCAACTGGCTGCTGCGCGTGGCAAAACCGCGGTATCACTTCCACGGACATACGCATTTCCAGCGCCGCAATATCTCTCCATCAGAGACAAACCACGGCCTGACGAAGATCATCAATATTTACCCCTATAAGATCATCGAAGCCAGCCACTAGCGCAGCTTACGCAGAACATCCCGCAGGTTGCTTAGCGTCCGGCCTTTTTTGAGATCGAACCTGCGGGACGATGCATAACATCAACCATTAAAACCATGTCAGATCAGATTTCCGAACAGGCACGCGCAGATTTCCAACGAGCGCGTTTCAAAGCCTTTATGAACCGCGTGTGGGGCGCCCTCTCGGGCCAGCCATCCACCCTGCTCTCCTATGACGAGATCAAGGAGAAATTGCACATCGGCGGGCCCATTTATCGGGGCGTAAAGACCGTTCGTGTGGATCAGATTGCGGGGAGTCTGAACCGTTATCACGAATTCGACCGCGTCTTCCTGCCAGCCAGCGACAGCCTCGCCACACGCTGGCAACGCGTCAACCGCGCGTTCTATCAGGAGATCAGCCTGCCGCCCGTCGTTTTGTATAAGGTGGGCCAGGTCTATTTCGTTGTAGATGGACATCACCGCGTTTCCGTCGCGCGCGAGCAGGGACAGCTCTACATCGAAGCCGAGGTGCGCGAGTGTTCCACGCGCGTAAACATCACGCCAGACATCAAACCCGAGGACCTGGAAATCCTTGAAAGCAAGGTGAACTTCCTCGAGCGGACTTCGCTGGATTCATTGAAGCCGGATGCCAACATCAAGCTGACCATCCCCGACGGCTTCGACCGCATGCTGGAGCATATCGCCGTGCACCGCTATTTTATGGGCATTGACTGGAAGCGCGATATTTCTGAAGAAGAAGCAGTTGCCCACTGGTATGATAACGTCTACATGCCCGTCATCCATGTGATCCGCGACACGG
>DATDRD010000312.1:0-1900 GCA_035291925.1 Anaerolineales bacterium | reverse complement strand
GTCTGGTCGCCGGATGGCAAATGGATCGCGTTCTGCATCAAAGGACACGTATATTTGGTCCCGCGTGAGGGCGGCCTGCCGAAAAAGATTACGGACTTCACCAGCTCCGCGAGCAGTCCGCGCTTTATGCCTGATTCACATGGGCTGATCGTTACAGTGGAACGCAACGAGGTCGACCAATTGCTGCTCACCGATATTGACGGTTCATGGCCACACGCATTGACCACGGACACGCTCGGCGACCATTGGGAGGCGCGGCCTTCTCCAACTGGCAGGCACATTGTGTATACCCTGCGCCGCTTCGACGATCTGCACCGGCTCGACATTGTTTTGCTCGAAATCGAAACCGGTAAGTCAATACCATTGTATGGAAAGCCATCCACGCGCGCGTTGTCGCCCAAATGGTCACCTGATGGCAAATGGATTGCGTTCATTGCACAGGAAACCGAACACGACGAACTCTACCTGGTCAGGCCAAACGGCGAAGGCCTGCATCAACTCACAAAAGCGGGACAGGATGTCTTTCAGTTTGATTGGTCGCCGGATGGGAATCAACTCGCGGTCATTCTTAATCGGAACGGCGCGTTCGACTTGAGTCTCGTTGAGGCGGAATCAGGCTCCGTCCTAGATCTCCGAAGCGGTGCAGGCATTCATTCGAATCCAAACTGGTCAGGGGATGGCTCATTTATCACGTACGAGTACGAGAGTCCGCTCCTCCCGCCCGATCTCTATCGAATCGATGTCGCAAACAGGCAGGTCACACAGCTAACGTTTTCCAATCCGCCAGCCATGCAAAAGAACAAATTGGTGCTGCCTGAGATCATCAGTTACAAGAGTTATGATGGCCTGGAGATCCCCGCGTTCCTGTATCGTCCCACGAAACCAAACGGGGCGGCAATTCTCTATCCCCACGGCGGACCGACAGACCAATATGGCTTTGCCTGGGATGAACTCGCGCAATACTTTGTCGCGAAGGGATACACCTATCTTGCGCCGAACTATCGCGGCTCAACCGGTTATGGCAAGGAATTCGAGCGCGCCAACCACAACGATTGGGGCGTTGGCGATCTGCAGGATTGCCTGCATGGCGCGAAGTTTTTGCGCGGCACCAAAGTTATTGAAACTGATCGGATCGGGATCGCGGGCGGAAGTTACGGGGGTTACATGAGCATGTGTTCCCTGTCGCGTGACCCTGAATATCTTTTCACATGTGGTGTGTCAAAATATGGGGATGCGAATTTGGTCAGTTCGTGGGCGCAATGCGAAAAGCGGTTACGGCTTTACGTGGAGATATTTCTCGGGCATCCTTCGGCAAACCTTGCGATTTACCAGAAAGGCTCCCCTATTGCAGAAGTAGAGAATGTGCAGAGGCCCATGCTGATCCTGCACGGTTTGCTGGATACCATTGTTCCACCTGAAGCATCTGAAGAATGGGTGGAGGCATTGAAGCGGCATGACAAGGTCTTCGAATATAAGACGTATGACGATGAGCCACATGGTTTCCTGCGCCGCGAGAATCTTTATGATGTCTACGAACGCATGGAGCGGTTTTTGGATTGGTATTTATTGCCGCGCTGAAGAAATATGGGAATCATTTTTTCTGTTTGAGCAGACGGTTTTGTGATAATGTAAATATGTTATTATGGCTACACGCAAAACATCAAATCCAATGGAGGCTGCGATGACGACCTTCTTCGATTACGACGAGATGACCTGGGACGCGGTCGCCGATCTTCCGCGTGACACACCGCTGGTTCTGCCCCTCGGTTCGGGCTACGATTTGAATTTGCTCGCTGGCCAATTAAGCGATCCCCCCCGCATCGGACTCCTGCCAACCTTCCCCTTTGGCTGGCGCGGCAGTGGACTCGAAGTCCCGGAACCGGTCTTCTTTCAATACATT
>DATDRD010000311.1:0-4634 GCA_035291925.1 Anaerolineales bacterium | reverse complement strand
GGACGCAGGGCTGTCATTCTCAACGCTCACGACCAAAAGACCGGTAGCCTGTTCGCGCTTGAGCGCCTTTTGCGAAGCATTGGGGATCATCTTCAGCGCCTATGGACTCATGACCATGCCTATCGATAACGCGGTCTCCCGCTGGAGGGAGAGAATGGCTGATGACTACGCGTTGCAATCCACGAGGAAGAGCGAAGCGTTCGCGTCCGCCTTTACGCGATTGGCGAATCAGAATCTCGGAGAGGTCGATCCGGAACGTTGGGTGGTCTTCATGTTCTATTCTCATCCGCCATTGGGGGAAAGGATCGAGAAAGCCAATCATTGGTACTTTCACACAAGTGATGAATGAACTCGTCCAGCAAGTTTTGCCTTCGCTGGTCGTTGTGCGCGGTCATCGTTTCGGCGCAGGTGCAGGCATCGTGTGGGATGCGAACGGAATCATCCTCACCAACAATCACGTGGTTGGGCGACGCCTTCCCATCGTCCTTTTGCAGAATGACCAGGAGTACGAATCGCGCCTCCTTGCTCGTGACCCTGATGTGGATTTGGCGTTACTCTCGATAGACGCCACGCATCTGACTCCCCTTAAGCCTGCCTCCGTTTCGCCGCGCGTCGGTGAAATGGTCTTTGCCTTCGGCCACCCGTGGGGACAGCGCAATGCTGTTACCCGCGGGATTGTCAGTGCGTTGGTCTCCGCGCAAAATAGACGCGGTGATAAACTGCCCGTGATTCGCTCTGACGCGCCTCTCGCGCCCGGCAACTCAGGCGGACCGCTGGTCAATGCAAGCGGTGAAGTCATTGGAATTAATGCCATGATTGTCGGCGGCGACCAGAGTATTTCGATTGCAGCTTCGGTTGCACGTGATTTTGTCAGTAAAACGCTCGCGAATCAAAAAACCGAAGGACACGCTGGCCGTCGCCATCATGGTCCGGAGGATGTGATTTGAGGCGTGTGAGCAGAGTGAATTGAAACGGAATTACCGCGCGCAATGTAGTTCCAGGGAAATTTTCCGTTTCAGAAAAGTATCTGCGTTATAGGTCACGTTTCTGAAAAATGCGTATCGAGAAATTCAGAGCAATTAAAAGATATGCAACTGCATACACAACCATTAGTAAGCTGGGAACAGAGATGGTTCCAAAGGGAGACATCCCCAAAGCACTGGATAGAGGGGTTTGCATCTCGAAAACTGCCCGCCGCCAGAGAGATTCACTGGGGATGATCAGACTGGTAATAATGCCGATCTTCACTGCAGTTTGATTCTGGATGAATGAGCCAAATTGTTCGATCCACCCGCCGATGAACGAAAGTCCGTAAAGACCAAATACAATCGCGCCTGTTGCCAGCGCGGGAAAAGCAGCGGAACACATGAGCGTGATCGTCATAATCAATAGGGCTTCCAGATAGATGAGTCCGAGCCCTCTCAACAAATGATCAGGAGTGTAATGAGTCTGGAAAAACATACTCAAGACCACACCACCTGCCATGAGCAGCAGGTACAAGCCCAGCAAACCAGCAAAGCCAAGCCATTTTCCCAAAACGACATCGGCACGCCGGATTGGCTTTGTGACGATCGTCTGAATCGTGCCAGAGTTAATTTCTCCTGCCAGTGTATCAGCTCCCAGCAGGGCAGCCATGGCAATGGAAAGGAAAGTAATTGCGTACAGTCCTGCCATTAGAAATGCGTTGGTGCTCTCCGCTTGAAGTATGGCTCGACCCGCTGCTACATCGTTAAGAGTCTGTCCAACTTGTATGAGGATGAAATGCAAACCGACCGAGTAGATGATCAGAAAAAGCGTTCCTAATGCCAATCCCGCGATCATGATGCGCCTGCGAATCGCTTCGAGGAAGGTTAATTTTGTAATGATCCAAATGGCTTTCACAGCCCGCCATCCTTCCCGACAGTTTCGATAAAGATATCCTCCAGCGACATGCGATTTGGGGTAATCGCATAGACTTGGCTATTATGTGCAACCAGATAGCGAGTGATCTCAGGAAGGGAGGCATCACTTTGAATGACCATGCTTATCTGTTCTCCATCCATCTGGATATCTTTTCCCCATTGAGAAAGTCCAGCTAACGACTCCGCCGAAAAACTGGAAACACGAATCGTTACGCTGATTTGATCAGTGGAGAGAGACGCCAGACTCAGTACTCGCACCACTTCACCATGGCGAATAAATGCAACCCGATCGCAGGTAACTTCGATTTCGCTCAAGAGATGAGAATTCAAGAAGACACATGTGCCTTGCGCGCGCACTTCATGGATAATATCTCTCACAAGACGACGACCGACTGGATCCAAGCCTGAGGTCGGTTCATCCAGGAAGACCAAAGCTGGTCTGTTCAATAAGGTTTGAGCCAAGCCAATGCGCTGCAACATTCCCTTTGAAAATGTGCGCAGTTGTCTGTTTCGATAATCAGATAAACCCACTCGTTCGAGCAGCTCGGCTATACGCGACCTGAGTTCATCGGTTTTCATGTTCAATAACTGGCCGTGCAGGAAGAGAAACTCATTCGCAGTCAGCCACTCTTGAAACCGGAAATGTTCTGGGAGGAATCCTATGCGAGCCATTACATCTCGGTTCCCAAGCGGCTTTCCCAACAATGATGCCGTGCCGGAAGTCAGTGAGATTAATCCCAGCAGCATTTTTATTGAGGTCGTTTTTCCCGCTCCATTCGGCCCAAGAAAACCGAATACCTCACCCTGCTTTACTTGCAGGGTGAGGCCCTTTACTGCAGCGTAATCGCCAAATACTTTTCTTACCTGGTCGGTCTGAATTGCTGGTGCAATCGACATGTACGTTCCTAAGGAAGGGAATTTGCCATCTGGATTGCTTGTTGCGAATTACTTCCGAGTCCCCCAATTGCATAGATGATCCCATCTTTGACCCACAACAGTGTATATTGAGGCGCATCGTCAGAGGGTCGTTGGATCAGTGTTCCAGTCACACCATCCACGGGGATTTGCTCATAGGTGGCGGCGTTCCTTGGGATTGGAACTACGAGCGTGGATGTCCAATCAACCGTATCGGTAAAAGCTTCAGCCTGATCGCTGGTCATACCGGTAAATTCCAGTGCAATTTGAGCAAGCTGAGCGATGTTGACACTCGCAGGAGCAGAAACTGTTGGGCTGGGAATTTCCGCAAGGATGACACAATCGGCATACCGGCGGCCCGGTGATCCATGCGAGTCCGTATCCAATTCATCTCCGTTACTGGTGGGCGGAGGGCAGGTACCATAGCCAATGCTCACGCCGGAAGGTATGTTTACCGATATTTCTGCACCATCAATGGAATCAGGCAGAACCAAATCACTTCGCCCGGCCTCTTCTAAAAGGGCTTGTGCCTTCGTGCGATCGACCGTCAGAGTGAAAGCAGAACCACCCATGACACTAATACGAGAAGGAGTCAGGTCTTGTGGTAATCGAACAGTAAAACCTGTCAATTGACTGGCCTGATTCGCATCGGACGCATCAACAGGCTCGCTGGGTTCTCTTGTCATTGTAATCGAATCAGAAATCAATTCGCCAACTTGATTACCAAATACGCCATTTAATTGTTCCATTCCGGTTGAGTCAATGGTCACAACTGCCACTTGCTGGACGCGGAATAAATTGAGCAGTTCACTTGCCAGCGCACGCGTGCCGGGCATTGCGAGGATCAGCGTCAGGATCAATAATCCAGGCAGGACATAACGGATGAGGGGTGAAGCGAACAACTTTTTAAACATTGGGGTCTCCTTTTGGGTAATCTTCTGTTGATTGAAACGGTTCCAGGCTGTTTGAAAGGAATGACTTGAGTCTTTTGTCGCGGAAGAGAGAAATGCCAATTTCTCGGCGGTTTGATCCGTCTGTGTTCGGATCGTTTTTTGTCGCGTCTGGCAGTAGACACAACTCTCGAGATGTTCGAGTTCGTTTGGATTTAGTTCTGCATCAAGGGCTGCTCGCAATTGACCATCATTCAGATGTTTTTTCATTTCTTTTCCTCCACAAGCGCGCGGTAGTGCTTCGCAAAATCACGTTCAGCACGCAGTAATAATGGACCGATGGATGTAGGAGAGAGGTCTAAGGTTGAGGCAATCTCTTTATAGGCCATTCCTGAGTAGCGCATGACCAAAATCTCTGCCTGCCGGGGATTCATTTGAGCAAGTACGAGTCGCGCCAGGCGGTGGTCTTCCTTCTCGGCGAAAATCTCAGGCGGTTGATTTTCCAGTGCTTGCTCCAGGGCGTCTCTCCCGGCAGTGACTTCATAATGTTCCCGGCGTTTGAAACTTCTGATTGAATGCAATGCAAGATTGGTCGCCACTTTTTGAAGCCATCCGCGCGTGTTGAATTCTTCTTCAGGAATCGGGTGGCGCTGGTAGAGACGAAAGAAAGTTTCCAATGCCAAATCTTCTGATTCGGCGGGATCCACCACCAGGCGCAAGAACAGGCGATAGATGGGAGCCCAATACTCATAGAAAAGGCTCTCAAATGATGAAGTTAATGCTTCATCTGATTTGTTGTCGCTCTTGCGGGCCTTCATTTGCTGTAAAATACTTTCGTGCTGGAGGGATCCATCCATCAGTCTCGTTGAACTTCCTACTAGGATAATCCCTCTCAACCATGAAATGAGACAAAATTCGTTCTGAACTT
>DATDRD010000310.1:0-3135 GCA_035291925.1 Anaerolineales bacterium | reverse complement strand
TGATGGCTGCGGCGGCTCGGTTGCACAGGGTGATCTGGTCCTGTACATCGGCTGTGATCACCCCCGACACGATGGACGCGAACACGTCGTCCATGAGGTTCTTGAGTTCGGTCACTTCTTCGAGGCTGCGCTTGAGGGAGGAGAACAGACGCGCATTCTCGATGGCGACCGCGGCCTGATTCGCAAACGCGATCAGCAGGTCACGGTCTGACTCAGTGAAGATGCCCGAACGGATGCGGTTATCGGCGTAGATCACGCCAATCAGTTCGGACTTGACCGTGAGCGGCACGCACAGGATCGAGCGCAGATTGAATGCAATGATACTTTCCTGCTCACCGAAGCGCGGGTCTTCGCGGGCGTTGGTGGTGAGGATGGCTTCGCCTCCATCGATCACGCGCTGCACGACCGTGCGGCTGATGGCGAATTCGTTCTTGTTAATGGATTCCTGCTCCCAGTTGCGCGCGATGCGAATGACCATCTCGCCGCGCTCATCGCGTAACATGAGGAATCCGCGTTCCGCTTCTGTCAGCCGGACGATGGTATCCATCACGGTCTGCAGTACTTGATCTATCTCCAGCGTGGAATTGACGACCTGTCCGATCCCGGCCAAGGCTTTAAGGTGACTGTATTGTAGTTCAAATGGGATGAGGAACTCGCTGACGCGTTCGAGGGAATTTTCCAGGATTTTTAGCCCGTCTATCACTTCCGGGGCGCGTTGGGAATCCAGTGATTTGCGCAGTTTGGCGCTTTGCTGGGTGATGGCAACGACTTGATCGTTTATCGAGATGGACTTGAACTTGGCTGTATCCACGGGGGTTCCTGTGCTCTCGCAAGGGCCGGAGGCTGAAATGGAAATTTATGAATCGACAACGTACTTGCCTATCAGCAAATGACGAACCCGGGCCAGGATGGTCTGCACACGTATGTTGAATGCTGCACGCCGGGCCTGATTGACATCCGCCGTTCTGGAAGTATAAAGGGATGTCTGGTGTTCGTCCAGAAGTATCTTTATTTGATCCGCCATGGGAGTCAGGATGTGGGATAGCCTGTCGGCGCGTTCGACGGGCGTGGCGTGGATGGGTGGTGATTCATCCAGCTGCCGCAGTCCAAAGTTGATGCTTTCAAATGCTCGTTCGATCGGAGAGAGCCCTACCCAGCGTTCCCAGCGAGTGATCCAGAGCGGCGTTTCGATCCCGCTTCGTTCCATCGTTACGCGGATGAATGCCGGGAGGCGCGCCTGGAGGGTGTAACGACGGCCGAGGAAAATTGTCAGCCCCGCGAGGACGATCAATAATGGAAGCAGGTAGAGGGGATTGAGCCCCGTATCCGGTTGAGCGTTGGGATCAGTTTCTTGTTCAACAGGCTCCCTGCTGGCAAAGTTTAGACTGTCCTCTGTTCGCAGGGAATCACGAGGAAAACCACTGTTTTCATCGAGCGGATTTTGCGGCGCGACAGGACGGTTGAGCGGGACCTGGTTCGCGGTCGGTTCAAACTCCACCCAGCCGATGCCGGGGAAATACACCTCAGGCCAGGCGTGTGCATGGAATCTGCGAACGGTGAATTTGTTGTCCGCACTGCGTTCGCCCTGTGTGAACCCAACCGCCATGCGCGCAGGAATTCCCAGGGAGCGCAACATAAGGATCTCGGAAGAGGCGTAATAAACGCAATAACCCTGCTTGTATTCAAACAGGATCCATTCGAGCGGATCCTTATTGCGCGGCGTTTTTGCAATGGTGGGCGCATATTCGATGTTGTCCCGCAAATAGCGGGTGATTGTGACCGCTTTATCATACGGTGTTTGAGATTGTGCCGTTATGTCCGCAGCCAGTTGGCGTATCCGCGGCGAGAAATTTTCAGGGAGTTGTAAATATTTGTCTGCGACCCACTGGGGATATTCTTCGCCTGCCTCGCGCAACTGTGTTATGTTTGGGTTGTTAAGAAAGGCATCCACCTGATATGTTTCTCCTGCCAGCAGGGCAGGCAGAGCACTCCAGGAGACGATCTCCCTGCCAGCGTCTGCGGGTATCGTCAGGGTGGAACCCGGGCGGCTGACCCACACAGGTTGTGCGGGGGCATACAGCAGTGAGAATGTTGCTTGACCGGTATTAAATACAAAGTGGGCCGGCTTCCCCTGCTCTACATTGATAAGCGTGGAAATATCGGAGGCTGGAGAATAGACTTCACGGGTGGTTCCGGTCGTGTACCATTGCCCCTTGACGAAGTGATCGTAAGTGCGCCCGCGCCAGTAGTATCGGGGAGGTTTCTCATCCGTTGGCAGATCAGGCACCTCCACCGTAAACATGACCGAATCTGAAAGAGGGAAGCCGACGCCCAGCGCGAGTTCGGAGCCAAAGAATTCGCCTCGTTTTCCCCCACTTGGTGATTCCAGCGCCTCGACGGCGTTTTCCATTTTTTGGGTAAAATCCCTCCACGGTCTGGTGAATCGATTCCATGACTTTACCGCGGAATCAAGACTGGAGAGGGAAGCCGGAACAGTCCAGGCAACAACGATGATCAATCCTGCTGCGATGGCCATTGTAGTGGTCAGGTCAAGGCTGTTGTCCGGGGAGAGAAAAACGCGTCGTTCCCGCCATGACTTCTGGTTTTGCAGAAAGTGCAGGCGTCCCAGCAGAAGCAGTGCAATGAACGCGAAGAAAGCCAGTATCCATAAGCGCCCCTGAACGGAATTATCATAACTTTGAATGATAAGCAAACCGATTGCGGAGGGCAGGACCGCGGCAAGATAATGTTGGTGGCGGGTGAGCTGGAATCCTGCCGAGGAACTTATGATCCAGAAGGCAACTGTCATGATCGCCACAAAGAAGAACGGATCTTCCACAGGGCGGCCCGCAAAGAGATCAGAGGTGGAAAAGTACAAACGCCCTGCAACGCTGGCAAGCTGTTCCTCGAGGGAGACCTGCTGGTCAATCACCAGTGTCCACTGCAATGGGAGCATGATCAGCATATAGAAAAACGTGAGCCAGCGAACAGTCCGGCGATGGAACTGGCTGTATCCCAGCGCTGTGCCAACCACAAATCCAATATAGGCACAGGTCTGAGTGAGAAACAGGAAGGGCGTCCAGGAGGTTGCCACCAGGCGCGCTGCAACAGTCTGTAACAGGACAAACAGCAAGG
>DATDRD010000309.1:0-1691 GCA_035291925.1 Anaerolineales bacterium | reverse complement strand
TTTTTCGTGCTGATGTTCACTGGCGGAAAACAAGCCGCGGCCTTCGCCATCCCCGGTAGTATTGTGGGTGGGATCGGGCTGGTCCTGTTGTTCCAGAACATTACCAATCATTGGGAATCAATGTCCTATTTCTGGACGTTGATCATTCTGTCCGTCGGCGCAGGCATCTATATCATGGGCTTGTACGGTGGAGACATCAAGCAGAAACAATCCGGGTTGCGCGTGATGAAGGTCGGGTTCATCCTGTTCATCATCTTCGGCGCGTTCTTCGAGATGATCTTCTCATCGTTCAACAACATCCTTTTCCCGGTGTTGCTCATCCTCCTGGGCGCGTATTTGGTGCTGAGCCGCTCCGGTCTGTTCGGCGGAAGGAAAAACGATGAATCAGCAAACCCACCCATACCACCGGTAAGCTAAGGAAGAAGGATAGCCATGGAACAGAAAAGATCGTTATTTGGTCCGTTATTACTCGTCGCCGTGGGCGTGATCTGGCTGCTCGTCAAAGCAGGGACGATTCCCTCCGGCAACCTGTGGGCGCTGACTCACATCTGGCCCTTCCTGCTCATTGCGGCAGGCCTGGGCATCATCCTGCGACCCTACTGGAAGTACACCTCCATTCTGTTGGACGTGATTATCATCGGCGGCGCTGTGCTGGCAATCATCTACGCTCCGCAGTTGGGATGGGCAAATCCGTCCATGTTCACTTTCATTCAGAATAGTGAGCCTTTCTTCGGGCCCGGCGAACGCGGCTCGGGCAACCTGGTGACCACCACGCGCGATGTCGAGGATTTCCTCGCCATAGAGGTGGATTATCCGGCTCAAGTGTTCATCACACAAGGCGATACGGAATCGGTAAAGATCGAAGCAGAGGATAATCTCCTGCCCGGTTTGCAGACCGAGGTCCGGAACGGCACGCTTGATATTTTCTACAAGACCGAAAATGGCAGGCACGTCAACCCGACAAAGATCGTCAAGATCACAATTGTCGTCAAAGACCTGGCAGACGTGCAATTCTCCAGCGCCGCGGAGCTCACCATCGAAGATCTGGAGACCGACAATCTGGATGTTTCACTCACTGGCGCAGGAAACCTAAAACTGGTTAACATCCTAGTTCAGCATCTCGCTGTGAACTTGAGCGGGGCAGGAAGCACGACCGCCTCGGGAACAGCCGATGATCTCGATCTGAATATCAGCGGCTTCGGCGAGTTCAAAGGCGCAGAATTGTATGGCAAGACTGCGCGCGTCACGATCAGCGGGGCGGGCAGCGCCACCGTATGGGTGGATGACAGCCTGACTGCTGAAATTTCAGGTGCTGGGTCAGTAAGTTACTACGGCTCAGCCAAAGTAACCAAACAGATCAACGGCATCGGTGGTGTGAATCATTTGGGTAACAAGTAAAAGCCTCTTCAGATTATCCTGTCCACTTGGACAGCCAGAGACTCCCCCATCGCAGGAGAAGTTTTTACCTGGTCAAGTGGACAGATTTATTATTTCGAAAGTCCTGAAGTGATTTGAACCAGTACAGCAAACAACAGAAGTACTACTGCGGCGAACCACCCACCAGTCACAAATGTATCAGGCAACAACATGCCAGTTGCCACTCCACCACCGATCAACGTAGCAGATAGCACCGCAAACTCCCACATGCCATAAAGGAAAATAAACGGCAGGTAATGTGTACCCAGGATCAG